>CAXTDO010000416.1:0-5972 GCA_964242315.1 uncultured Flavihumibacter sp. | reverse complement strand
GTAAGCGAAAATCGAGCCTTTTTGAGTGGGGGTTTGCCAGGAATCGTAGAAACTTTTAAAAGACCTGGGCGAAGTTCTCGGTGGCGAAAAAGATGAAGACCCCGGAAAGGCACCGGGAGCTGCACCGGAGGGCATACCAACCAACGTACCCGGAGGCATGCCTGGCACTGTGCCAGGGGTGGTAGTGGAGGTAGATACTCCTGCCGGAGGCATTATAGAAGAAGGCTTAGCTGCGGGTTTCTGCGTTTTCGGAGCTGTAGCACATCCCGCCGATAGTACGGCCGAAATAGTAAGAATATTAAAGAACACGTTCAATTTCATCTGATGAATTTTTTTCCAATATAAACAGTTTTGTGGAATAATATTTAGAATTAACTTACGACGATTCATTGGTGATTCAATAAAATATCAAATGCCCTGAACAACACTATTATTTATAGATCATTATTAGTGTATCATCATCCGGATTGCTACTTATTTGATAAAAGTCAGATAATTAAAACTTCATTTGGGGTAGATTTAATGCATCAACTTAAGTGATTCTAATCTACAGTTTAACGCTGTAGATAAGTGAGATCACTTATTGTTGAAAGATTTGTACGAAAATATCGTGAAAAAATTTACAAAATGAAGGGTATGGAAGTTGCATATTATATAATACCACATCCTTGAAATTCCTCGTAATCAAAACCTCTTTTTTTAAATTTAAAGCATACCATTATGCTTGGCGTTACTTACAACATTACAACAACCTGTAAAATTGACGGATGGTTAAAGAGCACTATCGATAAGCCTAAGCCTGTTGATAAAGATAGTGTTAATAATAAGTCTGAAGAAACATTACGCAACGATAGTAGCAAGCATGATAGCAGAAAAGGAAAGTTACATGGAGCAAATGATGTTTGAATAAGTTGATCTATACTTTCTGCATTAACAGATCATAAAATCCAACCGCTGTGTCTTTTGTGACAATATCCTCCCTTCCCTGATTTGAGGAATCCAAATCTACAATCAGACTAAATCTAAATTCATACAGTTCACACAATCATTATTTTCCTATATTCGGCCTTCATATAACTCTTGCACCCACCATGACTTATTGTTTGGGAATCAAAGTGAAAGAAGGGCTTGTAGCTATTGCTGATACACTCATCGTCTCCGGAACCGATACTTCCATGAAGAATAAAATTTTCGTGGAACAAAAAGATAAGCATTCGCTTTTTATCATGACCAGCGGACTCAGGTCGGTAAGAGATAAAGCCATCCTGTATTTTCGGGAACTGGCAAGCCAGGAAGATCACAACAAATTATACAAGGCAGTAAACACTTTTGGCGAACAGGTTAAAAGAGTTGCAGTTGAAGATAAGGCTTCCCTGAAAAAATCCGGCTTAAAGTTCGACCTCTATACTATTATCGGAGGCCAGTTAAAAGATGATGAAGAACACAAACTATTCCTGGTATATCCCGAAGGAAACTGGGTGGAACTGGGGCAGGGCGCCCCTTATGTTATTATCGGCAACTCCGGCCACGGCAAAGCTATCTTAAATCGCACGCTCCGGGAAGATACAACCATGAGAATTGCCCTTAAAATCGGATTTCTATCTTTTGATTCCACCCGTGTAAGCTCTAACAACGTTGATTTCCCAATTGATGTAGTGCTCTATAACAAAGACAGCTTTTCATTGACGGAGCATCGTTATGAGAAAGCCGACCTGGAAAATGTTTCCACACAGTGGGCCGTTCAGTTGAAAAACGCCCTCGAAAATATTGAAGAAGACTGGCTGGACGCCGCTTTTGATAAACAACTACCTATCAATCTATAATAATGAAATTTGATATCACTGCAGAGCTCGGATACTCTGTTAGTAATTCAAGCGCTCTACTATTAAACATCCATGCGCTTAGAACACCCCGCCAGAATGTTATTGAAGAAACATTCACCGTAGATCCATATATGAAAGTGGAGGAGATACTATCCTCACATGGCG
This sequence comes from uncultured Flavihumibacter sp., assembly GCA_964242315.1. Taxonomy (GTDB): domain Bacteria; phylum Bacteroidota; class Bacteroidia; order Chitinophagales; family Chitinophagaceae; genus JADCRZ01. The sequence goes on along the minus strand of CAXTDO010000416.1, from coordinate 3,984 downwards.
AAAACAGGTTCATCAGGATAGAACTTGTTAAAGAAACAACGCTCAAAATTTCTTATAAAGCAACGGTGGATAATTATTTTGAGATACATGATTACTCAAAGCAAAAATTTATTTCCGTAGCCCAGCTCGACCCTTCTGTATTTCCCTATCTGTATCCAAGCCGTTATTGCCAGTCAGACAAACTATACCGTTTTGCCAATACTAAATTCGGCAATATTAAAAATCCTTTTTCAAAAGTTATTGCGCTCACTAACTGGATTCATGAGAGTGTTGAATACCTGAGCGGCTCCACCAATTCACAAACATCCGCTTATGATACCGTAACCGAACTCGCGGGCGTGTGTCGTGATTTCGCGCATTTGGGTATTGCATTATGCAGGGCGCTTACCATTCCTGCCCGTTATTTTACAGGCTATGCCTACCAGTTAAAACCACCCGATTTTCATGCCTGCTTCGAAGCCTATATTGGCAATGAATGGGTATTGTTCGACGCTACCAAGCTGGTTCCCCTGAACGGCCTGGTAAAAATAGCCACCGGAAGGGATGCCGCAGAAGCTGCAGTGGCAAGTCTTTATGGCACAGTACAGGGAAATAATATGAATGTAACCTGCGAAATAGCGGAAAAAAATTTCAAGCCTTTTTTCTATGAGCATGAGGCAATGAAAGGCATTTCTTATAAGTAGCTATCAGGTATCAGTTGTCAGGTGTCAGCATGTTGTTGCATAATAAGATTCCTGCTGATACCTGAAAGCCCAATTCTTACAAAAGATACCATGATAAAAATCACCACTTTATTTCTGATATGTAATTTTCTGTTGTTACACCCGTATGCGCAAAGCGGTAATAAAACAGGTGCTGTAAAAGTATCAGTGATTAAAACCGACAGCAGCTATCAGTTGCTAAGGTCCGGACAGCCGTATCTTATAAAAGGCGCCGGAGGCAGCAGCTACCCCGCACGTATCGCCGCTAGTGGTGGTAACTCCATACGTACCTGGGACAGCAAAGACGGCCAAAAGGTACTTGACTCGGCAGCAAAGCATGGCTTAACGGTACTGATGGGTTTGAACGTTGCACGCGAAAGGCATGGATTCGATTATGATGATACCGTAGCTGTAAAAAAACAACTGGAAGAACTCCGTGCCGAAGTAGTAAGATTTAAAAACCACCCAGCTTTGCTTGCCTGGGGCATTGGCAATGAGCTCAACCTTCAATATAAAAATTTTAAAGTTTGGGATGCCGTAAATGACATTTCAAAAATGATTCACCAGGTAGATCCTGATCATCCAACAAGTACCATGCTTGCAGGTGTTAACAAAGGATTGGTTGATCTTATTAAAGCAAGGTCTCCCGATCTTGATATACTTTCCGTAAATATTTACAGCGGATTACCCGGGTTGCCTGCAACACTTAAAGCTGCCGGCTGGAACGGTCCTTACATGGTTACAGAGTGGGGACCCACCGGTCACTGGGAGGGATTGCTTACCGCATGGAATGCTCCTATTGAAGAAACCAGCAGTGAGAAAGCAGCCGTATATAAAAGCCGTTATGAATACTCCATGGAAAAAGACAGGCAGCACTGCCTTGGCTCCTACGTTTTTTTCTGGGGACAAAAGCAGGAAAGAACCCCTACCTGGTATGGATTATTTACCGATAAAGGTGAAGAATCGGAAGTAATTGACGTAATGCAATACTTATGGTCTGGCAAGTGGCCGCAGAATAAAGCGCCGCACCTTTATTCACTGCAGGTAGACAATAAAAGACCTGTTCAGAATATTTATCTTAAACCCGGTAACACCTACGAAGCGCTTACAGTAGCCACCGATCCCGACAACGACCGGCTTTCCTACCGCTGGGAACTACTTACCGAACCCACCCAGCTAAGTTCCGGCGGCGACTTCGAAGCCCGTCCGCAAACAATAGAACATCTGATTTCATCTTTGGGTAAAGGTAAAGCTACCTTAAAAGCACCCGAAAAAGAAGGTGCTTATCGCTTGTTTGTGTACGTTACAGACGGGCATAACAAGGTGGCGACGGCTAATGTGCCGTTTTTTGTGAGGAAGTGAGAACTGTCTGAACTGTAATTAAAACGATTTTTATGAGCTATGAAATTTTAATTCAATCGTAGTGTAATAAAATCAGATAATTGTTTTGAACTGTGATTAAATGATTTTGTGAAAATTATGATGATGTTCTTCCATAATCATAGCAAATCATTTAATCAGCTTAATCACAGGTCAGACAGTATAGACGAACCTGTGGCTATCAAGCGCCTTAATACCTATTTCTTCATTTTAACCACCTTTGCCGTTTTCCATGCAATGCCGTTTTTAGTTAGCTGCACTATATAAACGCCTTCCTTAATATTCATTCCGTTCAGATTCATTTTTATAATATTATTTCCTGCGGGAAGCCGGCCGGCATGATTCATCAATACCCTTCTTCCATTAAGGTCGTAAAGGCCAATGCTGATATCATTGGTAGAAACGGAGTTGTAAAAGTCAATGGTAATGCTTTCGGCAAACGGGTTGGGATAAACGCTGCGCAGGTCAGTGGTTTCTGCTTCTGCAATTGCCGACTTGGCTGCTTCGGATTGCTGCCTGGCTGTACCAATGAAAGGATACGAGGGTAGTAAGGATTGATTCACCAGTGCAAATGCATCATTCGGAATGCGCTGTCTTGGTATTCCCGGACCCGTCCAGTAAACTTCCATTGATTGTCCCCCATATTGTTCAAAATAAGTAATAGCTATGGGGTATACACCGGCATTTGCAATGGTAATAGTGCCGGTTGCTGATGTAGCAGGATGCAATCCGTCGTTATTCACCAGTGCAGCAATACCGGGGTTATAAAAAGTATTAAAATAAAATTTGCTTCCGTCGTCGGAAATCGTTTCAAAGGTATAGGTACCGGGAGCCGGTATGCTGATAAAGCCCTGCCACAGAAAAGCAAACGCATCATTCGATCCCGCCGGTCTTACATTAATATCGGCGTTAGCACTGGTACCGGTTTTGACCGGATTGATTGTACTGAAATCAGGCAGCGCAGTCCAGGTGCCTGAAAAATACTTATAACTAAGGCGGTTAAGCAGTGTTGACGGATTGGGTGAGAACGCTTCCGTTGGAATAAGCTGTCGTGTAATAAATGGTCCCGACCAGTAGACTTCCATTTTCTGATCACCCGTATTTTCAAAGAAGGTGATAGCTATCGGATAGGTTCCGGGCGCTGCAATGGAAACCGTTGCTTTTGCCGCGACCGCAGGATGCAGCCCATCGTTATTTACAGTGGCGATGGCGGAAGGGATGTATTTTGAATTGAAATACAGCTTGCTTCCATCATCTGAAACCGTTTCAAAAGTATACTCTCCTGCTGTTGGAAGGGTGATATAACCTTCCCACACAAACCCGAAGTTATCGTTTTTACCCGCCGGTCTTTTGCTGATATCAACGGTAGCGCTCTGGCCCGTTTGTACCGGCGTTAACGCATTAAAATCAGGAAGTGTAGTCCAGCTACCTTCATAGTATTTGTAATTCAAACCGTTTGTAAGGAAACCCGGACGGGAATCATCCGTAAAAGCTGCATCCGGTACGCGCTGCCTCGGAATGCCTGGACCCTCCCAGTAAAATTCCATCGTTTGTCCGCCGCGATACTGATGATACACCATAGTTATGGGATAAACGCCCGCAGAAGGAATGACGATCGTATTTTTAACAGATAACGGTGCGTGTATGCCATTGTTTTCAAAGTTACTTACCAATGGTTCGGCAATGGATGAATAGGGCGTGTTGAAATAAAACTTGCTGCCATCATCCGAAATAGTTTCAAAGGTGTAGGTGCCTGGCACAGGGATATTAATATAACCATCCCAACGCAACGCATAATTTTGAGTAGCGTATGGAGCGCTTACCGATAAGTCGATGTTAGACGCGTCTGAAAGTATATATGGATTTAAGCTATCAAGCGCTGTTACACCAGGAGGTACATTCG
>CAXTDO010000415.1:5348-5990 GCA_964242315.1 uncultured Flavihumibacter sp. | reverse complement strand
ACTCTATACATAAATATCCTGTAATTGTAGCTTTTACAAAAGTACTACCAATACTTCAATTCGAAGCGTTGGTGTAAATGCCTGTATTGAGGACAACTAAATCATGCAATTTGTTGCGTTGGCATTTTTAAAGGTGGTTTGTTAACCTTCTGTTACCTATATTAAAAAATTGTGAACTAAATGCGCCCGCCTTTGCCTGAACATATTTTGGTATAGGTTTGCGTAAAGAAATTGTTAAATGGAGGGGAAGCCAAAGAAAGTTTTAATTGCCGATGACGAACCTGACATTCTTGAGATCATTCACTATAACCTCAAATTGTCTGGATATGAGGTTTATACGGCTAAAGATGGTGATGATGCCCTGCAGAAAGTAAAACAATTAAAACCCGATCTTCTCATCCTCGACATAATGATGCCAAAAAAGAATGGCATAGAGGTATGTGAAATATTACGCGCTCAACCGGCTTACAAAGACACATTAATCATTTTTTTAACCGCACTCAATGATGAATCGTCGCAAATGAAAGGTTTTGACATGGGTGCAGATGACTACGTAAACAAACCTATCAGTCCCAAACTTTTGATGAACAGGGTTAATGCGTTATTCAGAAGATCTGTTAAGCCTGTTGATACGGATAATGG
>CAXTDO010000415.1:1162-5338 GCA_964242315.1 uncultured Flavihumibacter sp. | reverse complement strand
TGTTCAGTACCTGATAAAAATTGACGATAAAGAGGTGATCCTTGCCAAAAAGGAATTCGAGTTGCTGTACCTCCTGGCCTCCAAACCGGGAAGAGTATTTCTTCGCAATGAGATATTAAACCAGATTTGGGGAAATGATGTAATCGTAGGAGACCGTACTATAGATGTTCATATCCGTAAAGTAAGGCAGAAAATAGGGCTCGACTGCATCACTACAGTAAAAGGGGTGGGCTACAAATTCGATTTATAAGTGGTAATTTAGCAAAGGTTATTGATGTGTTATGAATATTAAAAACCTTTCTCCCAGGCAAATCTCCACCATCAATGCAGCTACCATTTCATTACTGGCATCTATAACAAATTTTATCTTCGCTAAAAACTGGGCAATTGCAGTAGCTGTTTTTTTGATATTATTCCTTTTATCCTATTTACAGATCTATTATTTCCTGCAAATATTCATATACCGCCGCATCAAATTAATTTATAAGTTCATTTATCAAACCAAGGCCAGCAAAAAAGAAGAAGTTTACTATAAATATATCTTACCTAAAAAAAGTATTGAAGAGGTAAGCGAAGATGTAGAAAAATGGGCGGTTCAAAAGCATAATGAAATTGAAACGTTGCAACAGAATGAAGCCTACCGCAAAGAATTTTTACAAAACCTCGCCCACGAATTCAAGACACCCATTTTTGCCATACAGGGTTATGTTGATACCTTACTCGATGGAGCCATGGAGAAGCCCGATATCAGGAAGAAGTTTCTGGAGAACACCTCCAGGAACATCGACCGGCTTGTAAACCTGATGAACGACCTTGATGAAATTTCCAGGCTGGAGCGGGGAGAACAACAATTGTATAAGCAGCACTTCATCATGCAGGATTTACTGAAAGAAGTATTCGAATCCCTGTCAATAAAAACAAATGAGAAAAATATCAGGTGCCTGATTAAAAAAGGCTGCGAATCACCGGTAGCCGTATACGCTGATAAAGAAAAAATCCGGCAGGTTTTGATTAATATGATAGAGAACGGATTTAAATATGGAAAACCCAGCGGTAATATTGTAGCAAGCATCTATAAAACCGATGGTGAACACGTGCTGGTGGAAATAAGCGACGATGGAATAGGCATTGAGGAAGAACATCTACCCCGCATTTTTGAACGTTTTTTCAGAACCGATAAAGCAAGGAGCCGCGATAAAGGCGGAACAGGGCTGGGATTAGCCATTTGTAAACACATCATAGAAGCTCACGGTCAAACCATCCACGTGCGCAGCACACCCGATGTAGGCACTACGATAGGGTTTACCCTGCCGGGAAGAAAGGTGTGAGGTATCAATGATTAATGATTAATTATTAACGGTTAAATGCTGTGTGATAGATTTTTTTCATCTTAGGAAGGGGTTTTCGTTAATCATTAATAATTAATCATTAATCATACCTCATACCTGACCTGTGTTAAGAAATTATTACCAAAAAGGTTTTTGTTGAAAGCAAGTTCAATATTTCTATTTTTGTTCAAATTGTACCTATGGGTTTAAACTCAATAATGAAAATCTTCATGCCTAAGGATAAAGTATTTTATTCTTTGTTTGAAGAGGTAGCTGCCACTGTATATGAAATGGGTAAGCTGTTGAAGGTTGTTGTGGCTGAACCTGATTTTGACAGAAGGGCCTCTATTATATCTAAGTTAGAGGACATGGAACATATCAATGACGACTTTACCCATAAAATTTTCACTGAACTAGGACGCAATTTCATCACACCTTTCGACCGGGAAGATATTCATCATCTTGCCTCCTCACTCGATGATATAGCAGATTATATATATTCTTCTGCAAAAAAAATCAATTTTTATAAGGTAAACCCTAATGACCAGGGTATCCAGAAAATGGCAGATCTCATAGTTCAGGGTACCGAACAAATTAAAAATGCTGTTCATGAACTCCGGAATATGACTAACATGCGTAAAATTACCGATGCCCTGGTAAAAGTTAACAGCATTGAAAATCAGGCCGATGATATTTTTGACCTGAGCATTGACCGCCTCTTTGAAACCGAGCCTGATGCCAAGGAAGTTATTAAGAAAAGAGAAATTTACCAGGTAATGGAAATTGTTACCGATAAATGTGAAGACGCTGCAAATGTAATCGAATCCATTATTATTAAATATGCATAATCAGTTGGATCTGAAAGAATCCTTAACTGAAATGTTCTGCTTTATGTAATCATTTCCAGTCTTCCTTTTTCATATTCTCACATATAATTTTATGACCTTTCTTGTTATCATCATCATATTTGCACTGATATTTGATTTTATAAATGGTTTTCATGATTCAGCCAACTCCATCGCCACCATTGTTTCCACCAAGGTTTTAACACCCTTTCAGGCGGTGGTATGGGCGGCTATATTCAATTTCGCAGCCTTTTTCATTTCCAAGTATCTTATAGGCGAATTCAGGATCGGCAATACTATAGCAAGATCGGTTAATGAAAACTTTGTGTCCCTCGAAGTAATTTTCGCCGGCCTGCTGGCAGCTATTAGCTGGAATTTGTTAACGTGGTGGTTTGGAATTCCCTCCAGTTCATCTCATACATTACTGGGTGGCTTTATGGGTGCAGCCCTGGCGCATGCAGGCGCGCTCAGTAAAAATGGCGTTGATGTTATTAATTATAGTAAAGTAGTGCCTACCTTTTTATTTATTTTTCTTGCACCGATAATCGGTATGGTAATCGCTTTTTTGATTACCGTAATAATTGTAAACATTTGCCGGAACGATATTCCTCATAAAGCCGATAGATGGTTTAGAAGGTTACAGCTTGTTTCTTCTGCATTATTTAGCCTGGGGCATGGGGGAAATGATGCGCAAAAAGTTATGGGTATTATTGCCGTGGCAATGGTGGCGTCAGGACAACTTGATGATATTGCACATGTTCCAAACTGGGTTCCTTTTGCTTGTTTTGCAGCAATCGGACTGGGAACCATGAGCGGTGGATGGAAAATCGTTAAAACCATGGGAACAAGGATCACTAAAGTTACCCCACTCGAAGGGGTTGCTGCTGAAACGGCCGGAGCGGCTACCCTGTTTATAACCGAACATCTGGGCATACCTGTAAGTACCACGCATACTATAACCGGAGCTATTATTGGTGTGGGCGCTACCAAAAGACTTTCTGCAGTTCGCTGGGGAGTTACCGTTAACCTGCTCTGGGCATGGATACTTACCATACCGGTAAGTGCCGTTCTGGCTGCTATTGCTTATTATCTGCTTAAAATATTCATTTAGCCACTATCAGGCATCAGCTATCAGCTATCAGCAGATCAAAAACTGATAAGTTTACCGATACTTCATACCTCATACCTCATACCTGATAGCCAGCCTTCAACGTTTAAACAGGAAAAGAATTTGTCGATAAGAGGTAAAAATCACGTTATTTTATCAAATCTTTAAACCGGCTACCTGAATTATAGAGATGATCGTGATAGCCTGCATCTCTCTAATCATAAGTGATTCCTGTAGCTACAAAGAAAACAGCGATACTATGAAAGGAATTATCCTGGCCGGGGGATCAGGTACCCGGTTACACCCGATAACCTATGCCATAAGTAAACAAATAATGCCTGTTTATGATAAACCGATGATTTACTATCCGCTTTCTACCCTTATGCTGGCGGGAATACATGAAATACTTATAATTTCTACGCCACACGATCTTCCGCTATTTAAAAAATTATTTGGTAATGGCTCGCAACTTGGATTGAAATTTTCTTACGCCGAACAGCCGCTGCCCAACGGACTGGCCCAGGCGTTTGTTATCGGAGCAGAATTCATCGGTACAGATAAAGTAGCCCTGGTTTTAGGAGACAATATTTTCTATGGAACAGGCCTTGGGAAAACATTAGAAAAAAATACAAATCCTGAGGGCGGTATTGTGTACGCATATCATGTCAGCGATCCGGAGCGTTATGGGGTGGTGGAGTTTGATAAAGAGATGAATGCGGTTTCAATTGAAGAAAAGCCAGAGACACCTAAAAGCAATTATGCTGTTCCGGGATTGTATTTTTATGATAATCAGGTTGTTCAGATTGCCAGAGACCTGCAACCCAGTTCCCGTGGTGAATATGAAATTACCGATATAAACCGCGAATATCAGAGAAGGGGAATGCTGAAAGTTTCT
>CAXTDO010000415.1:0-1152 GCA_964242315.1 uncultured Flavihumibacter sp. | reverse complement strand
TGGATCGGGGTACCGCATGGCTCGACACCGGCACTTTCGACTCATTAATGCAGGCATCACTGTTTGTTCAGGTAATTGAACAAAGACAAGGCATTAAGATCGCTTGTATTGAAGAAATTGCTTACCGCAAAGGATTCATTGATAAGAACCAGGTTGCTATTATGGCAAAACCTTTATTTAAAAGTGGTTATGGCCAATACCTGATGGATATAATCAATGAAGCGTAAATCTTGTTCTTTAATGAGCCATACTAAATATTGTTATCTTTAGTTATACGATCTGGCATATTATTAAAATAAAATCGTTAAATATTCGGGCATACCTTAAAAAACCAGACTTATGAAAAAAATTCTCGTTACAGGCGGATGTGGTTACATCGGTTCGCATACCATTGTTGATCTTGTTGAAAATGGCTTCGAAGTTATCTCAGTTGATAATAATTCGCGTTCTTCGCCAAGAATTTTAGAAGGAGTGGAAAAAATTACCGGTAAAAAGATCAAGAATTATAAAGTTGATCTTTGCAACTTCGACGACACCTTTGCTATTTTTCAGGAAAACGAAGATATTATGGGCATCATACATTTTGCAGCCTATAAATCAGTAGGGGAATCAGTGGAGCAGCCCCTTAAATATTTTGAGAATAACCTCAATTCCTTAATAAACCTTTTGAAATGCGTGCAGGAATTTGATGTCCCCTATTTTGTCTTTTCTTCTTCATGTACCGTTTATGGCAATCCTGATACAATTCCCGTTACGGAAACCACCCCGTTTAAACCTGCCGAATCTCCTTATGGCTACACAAAGCAAATGGGAGAAGAAATCATCAATGAGTTTGCAAAAGCCCAGCCTGCCAACTGCATACTTCTACGGTATTTTAATCCTGTTGGTGCCCATCCTTCTGCTATAATTGGTGAACTGCCTATTGGAAAACCATCTAACCTGGTACCTGCTATTACACAAACAGCTATCGGCAAATTACCCCAGATGAAAGTTTATGGTGATGACTACCCCACCGTTGACGGTTCCTGCGTTCGTGATTATATTCATGTTTCAGACATAGCTCATGCGCATACATTAGCAATAAAAAATTTAATTGCAAATAAAAATAAAAGCAATTGCGATATTTTTAATCTTGGCACAGGCAATGGCGTT
>CAXTDO010000414.1:0-6020 GCA_964242315.1 uncultured Flavihumibacter sp. | reverse complement strand
GGAATGGTGCCATCCCACTCTATTGTGCCGTTTTCACCGGTTTTTTTGAGTTTAGCCTTCACTTTAAATTGTATGCTTATAGCGCTCATCACTACGGCATAATCATCACTAACGTCTACAATCCTGCCTACTATACCTTCCGGCCCAACTACACCCATATCTTTTCTGAGGCCCTGTTTTGAACCCCGGTGAATATCAAGATAATTGGTCTGTCCGATAGCAAGGCTGTTAACCACTCTTGCGTCGTAATATACATACTTTTGATATTTCAGAAGCGAATCAACGCGTATCGAATCAGTAACAATTTTTTGAGAAGTGTCGGGGGATTCGTAATTCAGCTTTAACAAACTACGGAGGTAAATATTTTCTTTTACTAATGCTTCATTAGTCTTTTTAAGCTTGAAGTAGTATTCGATATTACTGTATTTTTCATTGATCTTTCCTACAACTTCTCCTGCCACTCCGTTAAAAGCCGATTCATGTGATCTGTTATACCTGAAAAGAAAGGTTAGTGCAAGTATCTGCAACACCAGGAAAAAGAGAAAATTAAAGTACCTCCTAATGAAGAGAAAAACGTTACGCATAAGCGCGATGTTCACCTTTCCAACCGCTGGTGGTAAAGTGAATTTTGAAAGTGAATAAATAAAAATCCTGCTTCAACATCCTATACAGTGAATATTTAGTTTGATAATCAGCACCCTTTATAAGTTAGCAAATCAGGCGTAACTACCAACCTCTATATTACCGCATTACAAAAGGGTAGCGATCATAATGCTTTAATGCAAGGCCGGTTCCACGAACAACACTCTTTAACGGATCATCTGCTATATGAACCGGTAATTTAATTTTTTGAGCCAGGCGTTGGTCTAAACCCCTTAACAAGGCTCCTCCCCCGGTTAAATATAATCCTCTGCGATAAATATCGGAAGCCAGCTCGGGAGGTGTGGTTTCCAGGGCTTTCAATATAGCCTCTTCAATTTTAAATATCGATTTATCCAGTGCTTCCGCTATTTCCTGGTAGCTTACCATAATCTGTTTTGGGATACCGGTTACCAGGTCGCGTCCGTTCACCGGTAGGTCATCCGGAGGATTTTCAAGGTCCTTCATGGCGGCGCCGATCTGTATTTTAATTTGTTCCGCTGTACGTTCACCAATCAAAAGGCTGTGATACCTGCGCAACGCCTCCATAATATCGGCTGTAAATTCATCTCCGGCAATGCGGATAGACTGGTCGCACACTATTCCTGCAAGTGCAATTACGGTAATGCCGGTTGTTCCGCCTCCGATGTCGATGATCATATTTCCTACCGGCTCTTCCACGTCTATTCCGATACCTAAAGCAGCCGCCATCGGCTCGTGAATAAGGTACACTTCTTTGGCGCCGGCCTGTTCCGCACTGTCGCGCACGGCACGTTTTTCAACTTCAGTAATGGAGGAGGGAATACAGATCATCATTCTCCAGCTTGGCGGGAACAATGGTTTTTTGGGATAGATCATTTTGATCATTTCCCTTATCATTAATTCAGCAGCATTAAAATCAGCAATTACCCCATCTTTGAGCGGGCGAACAGTTCGGATACTTTCATGTGTTTTTTCATGCATCATCAAAGCCCTTTTTCCTACAGCAAGCACAGTTTTCGGATTATTTCGATCTAAGGCAACAATAGAAGGTTCGTTAACTACAATTTCATCATTATGTATAATTAGGGTATTTGCGGTACCCAGATCCATAGCTATTTCTTGAGTAAAAAAATTAAAAAGGCCCATTAGTGAGAATCTGATTTATATAGTCATTTAGAATGCCAGCAAAATTGGGGCAAATAATTCGAATTAACAAAGGCAATACTTTTATTTGAAATGTTTTTTTACTTCATTGTTTATAGTAGCCAGCGATTTAACAGATTTATACAAAAGCGTGTCTGCAACTACAAAAAATTCTACTTATAGCATTTCTAAAAACGGTTGTGGATATGATTAAATTTATAAGCCTAAACTGCATGCTTAAAACAATCAGCTAAAAAAAATGGGATAGCTATGACCGTTAGCTATCTCAAACGAGTGCTAGGTTAAGGATGAATTTTAGTAGCTAACTTCTTAAGTGTTTTTCCGAACGGCTGCCTTTTATCTAAATTCAAAGCCTATATCATTCCGGTAATACATCTTTTCAAAATAAAGTTTTTCCAATACATCCTGAGACTTTTTTACTGCAGCTTTAACAGAATCTCCAAAAGAAGTTACACATAGTACCCTGCCGCCGTTGGTAACCACTTTATTTTCCTTTACAAGAGTGGCTGCCTGAAACACTATTGAGTCGTTATCCATATTATTTTTCAAACCTGCTATCTCATGCCCTTTCTCGAAATCACCCGGATAGCCGCCGCTCACCGCTACCACCGTGCAGGCGCTACGATCATCTGTTTCTATTGAACAGTTTTGCAGCGTACCATTGCCGGCTGCCATGAAAAGCGCCAGCAGGTCGTTTTTTAATCTTGGTATTATAACTTCTGTTTCAGGGTCTCCCAGTCTGCAGTTGTATTCGATGCAATATGGTTCGTCGCCAACTTTAATCAAACCAAAGAAAATAAAACCAAGATAAGAAATTCCTTCTTCTGTTATTCCTGCAATAGTTGGACGAATAATTGCATCCTCAACTTTTTTCATAAACACCTGATTGGCAAAAGGTACGGGACTTATGGCACCCATTCCGCCGGTATTTAAACCCGTATCGCCCTCCCCGATCTTTTTATAATCTTTTGCCTCGGGAAGGATAATGTAATCTTTCCCATCCGTTAATACAAAAACGCTTAATTCAATTCCATCCAGGAACGACTCTATCACTACTTTTTTTCCCGCTTCACCAAACTTGTCTTTCCTGATCATTAACTCAAACTCAGCCAGAGCTTCAGTGGTATCCTTACAGATTAGCACCCCTTTGCCTGAAGCCAGTCCATCTGCTTTCATTACAATGGGTAAAGAGTGCTGCGCGATATAATGAACACCTTCCTGGTAGTTGGTGATGTTAAATTCGCCGTATGCAGCAGTTGGCACATGATGGCGTAACATGAAAGATTTAGCGTAAGACTTGCTTCCTTCCAGTTGCGCTCCCTGTTGAGAAGGACCTATAACGATGATACTTTTCAGGGTACTATCAGTCTTAAAAAAATCAACCAGTCCTTTTACCAACGGCTCTTCGGGCCCTACCACCACCATTTCTATGCTTTGCTCCAAACAGAATGATTTTATTCCTTCAAAATCCAGCAAAGCCAATGGCACATTGGTACCATGAAGAGAAGTGCCTGCATTTCCGGGAGCAATAAATAGCTGTGAGCATAGTTTACTTTGCGACAATTTCCAGGCCAGTGCATGCTCGCGCCCGCCTGAACCCAGTAAAAGGATTTTCATCGAGATTCAGTTTGATTTCCCTAATTGATGCGAATTAAGCATTAAATTTCCAAAACGGTGAAACTAAATATTTAATAATGCTATCGGCTGTCAGCTATCAGGAGGGAACACCTGCAATTTACTTCCAGACGGCTGATAGCTGATAGCATTTAATAAGTAATTTCATTGTATACCATACAACAGTATTTATTCAATGCTTATTAATTATCGGTACATTAGGTTTTAATTTTAACCAATACCAAACAACACTTTATGGCTGACTCAAATGTGAGGAACGGACATCCGCGTGGCTTATACGTTCTTTTTGCCACAGAAATGTGGGAACGTTTTAATTACTATGGCATGCGGGCCATCCTGGTTTATTTTATGACGAGTGCGCTGCTATTTAATAAACCTTTTGCATCGATGTTGTATGGTGGATATACCGGCCTGATATACTTAACCCCTTTGGTAGGCGGATATATAGCGGACAGATACTGGGGAAACAGGCAATCCATTATAACGGGTGGTTTGATTATGGCTCTTGCAGAATTCATTTTATTTGCCTGTTCCTCACTTTATAAATCTTCACCCGACATATCAACACTGCTGTTTTATATAGGACTGGGAACAATGATCATGGGCAACGGTTTTTTTAAGCCTAATATTTCTTCCATGGTGGGCCAGTTATATCCCGGTGGTGATAAGCGGCTGGATGCTGCCTATACCATCTTCTATATGGGTATCAACGTTGGAGGAATGCTAGGTCCTTTTATCTGCGGACTGGTGGGCAATACAGGAAACCCCGACGATTTCAAATGGGCATTTCTTGCGGGAGGTATTGGTATGATACTAAGCGTTATCACTTTCCATTACCTCAAAAACAAATATGTGGTAAGTTATGATGGCAAACCGATTGGCACAGTTCCTGAAAGAATGGCCTCATCTACCCATTTTTTAAAAAAGCCATTTTCTTTACAGGTTTTTTTAAGCCTGATTGTATATGCTGCCATGGCTATAGGTTTGTTGTACATACACGGGCGCCAGATCTTTGATATTTCTTACCTGATGTTAGCCGCCCTGGTTGCCATATTAATAATAATCTTTTCCGATAAAGCCCTTACCAAACTGGAGGTAAGGAGGATTGCCGTTATCTTTATCGTATCATTTTTCGTGATTTTTTTCTGGAGCGCTTTTGAACAGGCAGGAGCTTCTCTTTCATTTTTTGCGGCTGAGCAAACGCAGCTTCATGTGGACTCGTTGAACTTCAATGTACCGCCTTCATGGTTTCAGTCGCTGAATTCTTTCTTTGTAGTGCTTTTTGCTCCTTTATTTGCTTGGATTTGGATTAAACTGGGTAAGAGGAATCTTGAACCGAATTCGCCTACCAAGATGGCAATAGGACTATTATTACTTGCAATAGGTTATTTATGGATAGCCTATGGTGTAAAAGGCCTTCAGCCGGGAATTAGAGTAAGTATGATCTGGTTAACGGGTATGTATGCGCTACATAGCTGGGGAGAGTTGTGCTTGTCGCCCATAGGCCTGTCTTTGGTGAATCAACTGGCACCATTAAGATTTGCCTCGCTTTTAATGGCCGTATGGTTTATGGCAAATGCGGCAGCTAACGTACTGGCGGGAAAAATCAGTGCATTGTATCCGCCCGGCATAGCGGAAATAAAGCAGGCTGCTGCTTCAGGCATCGATCTGCAAAAAATACTTAATAACAGGGCTGCTGCCAATCCTGCCGATATTATAAAATTACAGGAACTCAAAATTCCTTACGAATTCAAGTCATTCCTGGGTTTTCAGCTTAATAACCTGTTTGATTTTTTTATGTTGTTTGTGGTAATGGCCGGTGCAGCATCATTGATATTATTCTTCTTAACCAGGTGGTTACATAAGATGATGCATGAAGCTCATGTTGAATAGGTAGTGTTTTTTAACCACAGAGGAAACGCCAAAGTTAAGGAAGAGGATACACAGAGGACGTCTCTGTGTATCCTCTTCTTTTACTCTGGCGTTTCCTCTGTGGTTACAAAATCGCATCAGCATTCACCTAGTTATTCTTAAACGGCACCACCATTTCGAAAGCAGGAATATTAACTTCAAAGGTTTTTTTATTGGTAATATTTTCCATTAAATAGGTTCCATACATTTTACCCATTTCCGTGCGCAGGTTACAACCACTCACATACTGGTATTTTTCACCCGGATTTAATAAAGGCTGAACACCAACAACACCTTCACCTTCTACCTCCCGGTTTTGACCATTGCTGTCAAATATATGCCAGTGCCGACGGTGTAATTTTACCGGGAAACTATTCCTGTTTTCAATGGTAATACGGTATGAAAACATAAATTCTCCTGACAGAGGATTTGAATAATCCGGCTGATAAAAAGCTTCGACATTTACTTCGATGCCTTCCGATATTTTAGATGCCATTATAATTAATTAAGATGAATAGTGGCCAATGTTGTACGTGTACAAGCAGCTTATGGTCAATAACTGCATACTAATATTCAAATATTCTCTAAAATTAGTCAAATTAGATGCCTGATACAAGGATTGCATAAGTTTTAATAAAAACTACTGATTTGAAGGCATTTCCTACTTCTTCTGTTAACTTCGGTTTCTC
>CAXTDO010000413.1:0-6024 GCA_964242315.1 uncultured Flavihumibacter sp. | reverse complement strand
TAAACTTTGTATCGTTTCTTTGTGTAACGGAAACACCCATATTTAAGCGAACCATATCGCCGCCATTAGGCAGGAAATTGTTGATAAATGGTTTTCCTTCGGCCAGCGGGTTGCCGTTTTTACCTGTTGCCAACTGGTAAGGTCTTAGGTTGGGAACCCCTGTATGAAAGATAGGCCATAGATCCACCGAACGCGGTTTACCATTGCCGGGTAATAAGAGGGTACCAAAAATTGCATCATCCAAAGCAGTACCTGTTAATGCGGAAGAACCTTTCAAACCATATAATCCCGACTTATTGTTTCTGAAATCAAAGCTTTTTAAAGAATTGCTTTGAATGCGAAGTGCTTTAAATGCAGGAACGGCGCCACCATACTGACTATCGTCCATGTATAGAGCAAGTTCGGGGTTATAGAAATAGTTTCCGAAAGTTGTGATATTATCAAGATCCTGATATGGTGTAAGTGCGTTCCAGTAATCTTTTTTACCGATAGCAATTACTGCTTCATTGGTAAGAGGCATGCCAAGTCTTGATACCTGTATCCAATTGCCGGATTCAGTGGAAGTACCACCGCCCAGAGGGTTGAATGGAGAACCTCCAGCGGCAGTGTTCAACGTTTTAGTTGACAGCCTGCTTGCAGAAGCCCAAACGCCGATTACAAAATCACCATCTAAAATATTCGAGGCTTTGTCAACAGTTTTATGATCCTTTTGAAGCGTAGAAATATCCACTTCAATACAAATAGAGTGTACATTATATCGTGCCAGTCCATCGCGGATTTTGCTGTTTTGCCTTGGTGCATCTCCCAGATCGAATACGCCACCAAGATCAACGAAGAATGGATCATCAGCAGGACCACAGAAAACCCTTTCACCTGTAGTGGCTGTTGAAATAGAATTTGTTACAAGAGAATTATAATTAATAACACCAAGGCCTACCATACTTTCAATGCTTCTTGGCCCTATATTATTCGGAGGAACTACCCCATCAGTTACAATCGGCGTAAATGTAACACCACCATCCATGCTACGCTCACAGGTATAAGTGGTGTAAAGATTTTGCTTACCAAGCCTGATATTGAAAAATGTTGTCGGGTCCTGGTTTACACGTTTAAAAGTAAAACGATAGGTAACATCATCGCCTTTCGTTGCAACATTATTATCGATATGTAACTCGTAACGTACGTTTTCGCCAAACGTGTAAAAGTTAGGGCCGCCTTGCGGCAGTTCGAAAGGAACGTAATCGGCGATTAAAATTACTTTGTCTTTGTTAGCAGGACTTCTGAACGCATATACATCAGTGTTGTCAGCCAAAGGATCATTGGCTATTAAGGGCGCTTCCCGGTGACTGGAAGACATTAAGATCGCTGAAATACCGATAACACAAAGCAGTCCGGCAAGATATCGTAGCCGCTGCGTTTGGGTAAATTTTGGTTTCATTGCTGTTTGTTTATTTGTTTAAAAATTCGGACAATATTTATGTAATATATTTGCGGCATTCTTCTGTTCCTCAGAAAAACGCCTGGTGTAAATAGTTGGATTCAAAATATGAAAAGCACGTTTCCGAAATAACCGGATACATTGGTGCAACGGGATCAAAAAAATAATCAGGTGTGTAATGGCGAAGTCGGTAAGGACTATGACATTATTGAATAGTGGGGATAAATCTAAACCTTAATTAATGCTAATACAAGAAATTCATAATAATTATTATTCCTAGCCTACTTACGCCTATCATTAACCGATTCGTTTAAGTAATCTTGACAAATACACGCCACCGGATAAACGTAGTTTTACCTGATACAGATATTTCTCATTTAGACATGTAAATTTTTACTTGCTATATTGAAGCATCCATTCATAAATATTCATGTTGTTTTCTTTATATGCAGGGTTGATCGCCTGTGTCCAGGCATCGTGAACAGCCGCTTTAAATAAAGTGATCTTCGCTGGTATAAACGGATTATCATTATTTATCAATGAAACAAAATTCCTGGAATTAATTGAGTTGATGGTAGGGTCATCTATATTATGAAAGACCCATATAGGTAGTTTACCTGTTGCAATCTTTTCACATCTCTCTGCTACATTGCCTGTCATTAACACGCCGGCGATAGGAACTGCAGCGGCTACAATTGAGGTGTTTTCAGCGGCAAAGTCGGAGGTAACAAAGCCCCCTAAACTTAGTCCGGCCATATATACGCGGCTCTTGTCGATCCGGTAATTTTTTACTGCGTAATTTATAAAAGTAGCTATGTCGAAGTTAGAGGGGAAATAGCTGAACTGGGGGGATAATACGATCATGGAGAAATTTTTTCCATTCACTTTGAAGTTTGGAGGAAACTTCTTTTCGTCTAAAAGCTGGGCCACGCCATCATTTAATACGTAGGGAAGATCCAGCGCGCCGTTACCATACTGACCGGCACCTGGTATAAAAACAAGGAGTGGATATGATTTTGTCGTCTCATTATAATGAACCGGTAAAGCTTCGTAAAATCCTCCTATTGCATCAATAATATTTACTGTAACCGGCTTTTGGATGGCCGGTTGTGTTTCAACGATATCATTTGGGTTAATGATCGGTTTGGCATTTTTTCTACAGGCAATCATTAAAAACCCCAGTAAAAAGAAAGCCACGAAACGCTTAATGGTGCTACACATTGTGTTGTTAAGGTTGATCTTTATTAATCGGGTCTTTCCAGTTACGTTTAAAAATAACTTTAGGATTTAACTTCTTTAAAAGAATGTTAAAGGGATTTTTTTATATAAGAAATATTGGTGGTAGTGATTTTTCGAATGGAGAGGTGTAACGGCAACGAATATAATATATTTTCTATAAAAAAAATAAATTGTTTGAACTGAAAAAATCGTGAACTGTGATTAAATGATTTATGATGGACTATGACTGAATATAGGTAGTGTCGTGTCACATGTTAATCGGATGTTATTAAGGCTATCAGCCGTCAGTTATCAGCTATCGGGAGGAAGGCTTATCTGGTTTTGATCTGCTGATACCTGACGGCTGATAGCTGATAACAATCCGTCAAACCAGTATCAACATCACAGCAATCATAGTCCGTCATAAAATCATTTAATCACAGTTCAGACATTTAATTTAACTAATTCAATCCGTACGCAAAACAAACTCGTAAGTCAATACATCTTTAAGACCGCCACAATTACTTATTTCGGTTAAATGGTTTTCCTAAAGTCTCGATTCACCACTCCACATCATCCGTAACCAAATATTTAAAATTTTCATTAACAATTAAAAAACAAACAATGCCTAAAAGTTTATCTGAAAAGCAGATGGAGGCGAGTGAAGCACACATTGCGCAACTATCCCGGCGGAAATTTCTTGGATATGCAGGTGCAGCAACAGGATTGATGGTTGTTGCTACAGCATGCTCCAAAGAACAAGTAATGGACACAAACGGAACACAGAACGCCACTGCAGGCGTTGACCTTGGTTCCGGCGATGTTGGAATTCTGAATTATGCGTATGCTCTTGAACAACTAGAAGCCGCCTTTTACACGCAGGTGATCATGACACCATATGCAAACATTTCTGCGATGGAGCTTTCCCTGTTAACAGACATCCGTGACCACGAGATATCGCACAGGGAATTTTTTAAAAATGCATTAGGTGGTATGGCTATTCCGGCTTTGGAATTCGACTGGAGTAAGATCACCTTTTCTTCACGTGACAGCGTACTTGGTACCGCAAAAGCATTTGAAGACCTTGGTGTATCTGCTTATAACGGAGCAGGCAGGTTGATCATGGCTCCTGCTTACCTGGTACTTGCAGGTAAGATTGTATCTGTTGAAGCACGTCATGCTGCCGCGATACGCGACCTGATCAGTAACGGAAGTTTTGCCGATGATTCAACAGTTGACGCTATGGGACTGGATATGGCCCGTAAGCCTCTTGAAGTATTGGCAATCGCCGGCACTTATATTAAAACTCCTATCGATCCCAGTCATTTACCCACCTATTAAATTTTAAAGTATGAACCTTAATAATATTTTCGGAGAAATTGAAAAAGTTGACGCCGACGTTTACGACAGGCTCAACACCCGCAGAAAAGCGCTGAAAGACTTTGCAAGCGCTGGCGGAAAGATGGCGCTGGCTGCCGTTCCATTTGCATTAGGCTCTTTATTTCAAAAAGCTTACGCCGGAACAAAAAGCACTAAAGATACTGTTGTTGACGTATTGAACTATGCGTTAACATTGGAATATCTGGAAGCGGCGTTTTATAATATGGCATTGGCAAGCCCTGGTTTAATTCCGGGCGGTGCGGCTACGGGTGCCATACAAACTATAGCCAAGCATGAAAACGCGCATGTGGCCTTTTTGAAGTCTGCGATTATGGGAGCCGGTGGTACTCCTATTATGTCTCCTATGTTTGATTTTTCCGCAGGAGCTGGTACCGGAACAGGTCCGTTTAAAGATGTGTTCTCTAATTTTGAACTGTTTTTAAATGTTGCTCAAACCTTTGAAGACACAGGAGTAAGGGCTTATAAGGGCAGGGCTGCTGAAATTGTTCAGGGTGGCGCTTATTTAACTGCTGCACTTCAAATACATTCCGTGGAAGCCAGGCATGCTGCTCACATCCGTACTATGCGCAAAGCATACGGTTCAGGTGTTGGGAATGTAAAGCCATGGATCACCGGCAACATGAGTGGAATTAATTCGCCGCTTGTACAAGCCAGTTATGATGGAGAAGACAATACCAAACAGGCAACTATTGAAATTGTAAATATTAACGGCTTCCCTATATCTTTTAATGCTGCTACCGAAGCCTGGGACGAGCCTTTAACAAAGGATCAGGTTCTCGCTATTGTAACACCGTTCTTTAAGAAATAATGTAGCTCAGGCATTTTTTGTTAAAAACTGCTCCGGTAATCCGGGGCAGTTTTTTTTTAGGTTGACATAAGATTGATGGTTGTGTCACATGCGAATTGTCTTTATTAAGCTATCAGCCGTCAGGAGGAAAGCTTGCCAGGCTTGACCTGCTGACAGCTGACGGCAAAATAACAGTTAGCCTTTACTGACACAGCTACGCCTGTGAAATCACATAACTCATTACCAGCTTACCAAAGCTTTTAGACATCACCGTTAAAGGTAACCGTTCCTCTTTGCTGAAAATAAAAGATGATTGAATAAACGCTGTACTATTAAAATCAATAGGCTTATTCAATTGCATGTGCCTTTTAAAATCAACGCCACCGCTTCCAAACCATTTATACATTGCTTCCTTGGCACTCCAGCATAGCGTTAAAAATTCTGATGAGGGAGTTTCAGAAAGTACCTGTTCATTTGTTAATAACCTCATCTCGGTATCGCTGAGAAACTTACGCCTGATTTTTTGAATCATCGGTCGCACTAATTCAATATCAACCCCTACCCTGCTTTGACTGCTTACAATAGCAGCGGCAAAATCGCCGCAGTGAGAAATGGAAAAGTGATAAGCTTCATTGCTTAGAAAGGGCTTCCTTGTATCGGCAATCATTATCAGTTCGTATGGAAAATCGCTGAAAAGAAATTGCAGCAGATACCTGCCGGCAAGGTGTTGCAGCCTTTTGTGCGGATGCGATATTTCCCGCTGAAGAAATACTTTTTCGAGGAAATAATCTTCCGTTTCTTCTATCTTCCAGATTCCCAGTTTTGAAAACCGGTTAATAGTATGTTGATAAAATAGCGGCACCTGTACAAATTAAGCTTTTAGATTGCATATTGTAATGAAACACGCTATGAAATTAAGCGGAACTTAATGAATTATTTTAATCATCTTGTAGTATGATATTGTCGGATAAACGCATTATAGAAGAAATTGAAAGATCAACCATAAAAATTGAACCCTTTGTTCGGGAGAGCCTGGGTACGAACTCTTATGATGTACACCTTTCCAAACACCTTGCAGTATACAAAGACGCAGAGCTGGACGCAAAGAAGCACAACCCTATCGAACATTTTGAACATCCTCAAGAAGGCTATGTGCTGCATCTCGGAATTCTGTACCTGG
>CAXTDO010000412.1:0-6038 GCA_964242315.1 uncultured Flavihumibacter sp. | reverse complement strand
TTAAAATGTTTCGACGTAAGTGATGACCTTACCATGAAAATAAAGCCCGGTTTTGTTCCGGGCACTAAGAACCTTGGCTTGAGCCTTGTTTTCGATATACATAAAGCTAAACTAAAGCTTTATAGTGCTTCCTGGTAACAAAGTGTAAGTAGCTCCGGTAAAAATAAAAATCAGATTATGAAGATTGCATTAATAGGTTACGGCAAAATGGGCAGAGCGATTGAAGAAATCGCTGTGAAAAGAGGCCATGAGATCGTGTTAAAAATTGATGCAGATAATGCCACTGACTTAAATGCTGAAAACATAAGCAAGGCAGATGTTTCGATTGAATTTACCGGTCCGGGTAGTGCTTTCGACAATGTTATGAAATGTTTACAATTTAAGATACCGGTGGTTTGCGGATCTACCGGCTGGTTAGCAAAATGGCCTGAGGTTGCTGCATATTGCACACAACAACAGGGCGCTGTGGTATATGCCAGCAATTTTAGCGTGGGAGTGAACATCTTTTTTGAGATAAATAAAAGACTTGCCGAACTGATGGCGCCGCATGATGATTATGAGATACGTTTAACGGAAATTCATCACACTCAAAAGAAAGATGCCCCCAGCGGAACCGCTGTCTCTCTTGCAGAACAGGTAATTAATAATGTGCCTCGAAAAACAAGTTGGGTGAATCATCATAGTGATAGCCCTCAGGAACTGGAAATTGTCAGCGAACGAATAGATCCTGCGGCAGGAACACATCAGGTAACCTATTCTTCTTCTATCGATGATATCGAAATAATTCATACAGCTCATAACCGCACAGGCTTTGCTACGGGAGCGGTGCTGGCTGCCGAATTTATTATCGGCCGTAAAGGAATTTATGGTATGAAAGAAGTGTTAGGTCTGTAAAAATTTACGCCCGTTTTAAATGTTGCTCCTTGCTGCTTCAACCATACAAGCACTAAATTTGTTATACAAATTCAACTAAATTAGCAGCGGCAAGCGTCGTAAGCACTTCTACCATTAAATAACCGGCCAGATGCTTTCTAAAAAAACACAGTATGCTTTTAAGGCATTAATTTATTTGTCCGAACATGCTGTGGACGGGCCGGTGCTTATTTCGGAAATATCAGAAAAGAAAAATATCCCTTTAAAATTCCTCGAAAATATCTTACTCGAACTGCGAAAAGCCGGCATACTGGAAAGCAAAAAAGGCAAAGGTGGCGGTTACTATCTTGCCGTTGACCCCAGAAAGGTAACACTAGCCAAGGTCATGCGCTTACTCGATGGGCCAATAGCGCTTCTGCCCTGTGTAAGCCTCAACTTCTACGAAAAATGCAAGGACTGCGATGAGAAAATTTGCGGGCTCAATAGAATGATGATACAGGTTAGGGACGCCACGCTAAAAATTTTAGAAAGTAAAACACTGGCTGATCTTAAAACTACGAGAGTTTTTTATGAGTGATGGGATTCATTAATTACTTACAATCGGGTTATTTCACGTTATTATCAGACTGTTTCGTCTGTTATATTTACCCTCCTTACAAATTCAATTATTATGGAGGAAAATGAAATTTCGAGGTTAGTCTTTGATAGTGCCTTGACGGTTCATCGTGATTTAGGTCCTGGTCTTTTAGAAAGCGCTTACTAAAAATGTTTATTTTATCAGTTACTCAGAATGGAACTATTTGTTGAAAAACAGAAGCCACTTCCATTAATATATAAAGAAACGAAGCTTGAAATTGGTTATAGAATTGATTTAATGGTTGAACATAAATTAATCGTTGAAGTGAAATCTGTTGAGGCGTTGAATAACGTTCACCTTGCTCAAATTCTAACTTACTTGAAATTGTCTGATTGCAAACTTGGAATGCTAATAAATTTTAATGTATCCTTACTTAAGAGTGGTGTAAAAAGAGTTATAAATGGAACTTTATAACATTAAAGTTCTGAATTGTAAGAGAATTTACCACAAAGGGCACAAAGGTAAGGCACAAGGGACACAAGGGCTTTTGACAGCTGATTAGCAGCATACAATATATGTTACCGTTTAAGTATGTCTATCATCTGTCAAAAGCCCTTGTGTCCCTTGTGCCTTACCTTTGTGCCCTTTGTAGTAAAATTGACTCCACACAATACTGCCAATATTAAAAAAAAATTCTAACAACAGTCTTATTTATTAATTAAGGTTATATTTTTAAATATGCTTACAGTCGAAAAAATAGGCGGCACATCGATGAGTGCGTATGAACAGGTTTTTAACAACATTATTATTTATCAGAGAACACAGGAAACTTTATACAACAGGGTATTTGTTGTTTCTGCATATGCCGGCGTGACAAACTGGTTGCTGGAAGATAAGAAAACCGGCGAACCCGGCGTATTCCATCATCTTAAAAGCTACAAAGATTTTCATCAGTCGCTAGATAACATTTTATTAAAACTTCTGACGATTAATGAAAAGTATGAACGCAATGGGCTGGATCTTAAAGTTGCCAATGCATTCATTCAACAAAGAATACACGAAGCAAGGCTATTCCTCGATAACCTTGCCAATATACTTGCTTCAGGATATGTAAGCGATGAAAATATCTTACAGGCGGCCCGTGAAATATTGTCTTCAATAGGCGAGTCGCATGCAGCTTTTAATTTTGTAAACCTCCTGCAGAATAGTAATATCAATGCTACACTGATCGATCTCAGCGGCTTTCACGATCATCATTCTTATACCATTGATCAGCGCATAGCTGCCTCATTTCAAAACATAGAATTTCATAAAACAATCTGCGTTGCCACCGGATATACCAAAGGAACCGAAGGCATCATGCGCGAATTCGACAGAGGTTATTCCGAAGTTACTTTCAGCAAAATTGCAGTTGCTTTAAAACCCGGAGAAGCAGTTATTCATAAAGAGTACCACCTCTGTTCGGCAGACCCTCTTCTCGTAGGACAGGAAAACGCAATACCCGTAGGCTTCACCAACTACGATATTGCCGACCAGCTGGCAGACGTTGGCATGGAAGCCATCCATCCGAAAGCCTCGAAGCCACTCGAAATAAATAATATCAATTTACGCATCAGGAATACCTTTGAACCCAATCATCCGGGAACGCTCATTACCAAAGAATATATCTGCCCTCATAAAAAAGTGGAGGTTATAACAGGTACCAATAAAGTAGTGATCATCGACGTATTTGATCCACTAATGGTAGGCACTGTTGGGTCCGACCTGAAGATCATGCTCGTATTGAAATCTCTAAATATCAGTTACACGTACAAGACCACCAGCGCCAACAGTATTTCGTTTGTGATATGGGAAAAAGATTTTAAAACTCAACTGATTGCTGAACTGGAATCCTCCTTTCAAAGGGTAACAGTGGAAAAAATTGCAGTAGTATGTCTGATCGGCTCAAACATTGATCAGCCGGGTCTGCTCGCTAAAGCAGCGCAATCACTGGCTAACCAGGGCGTCAATATCAAAAGTGCGGGCTTTGCACTTCGGAAAGTTAACATCCAGTTTATTGTTGCCAGGGAAGATTTTGCTCCGGCTATTAAGGCACTGAACAGAACGATGTTTTATTGATCAGGTATGGGGTATGTAAAACCCCGAAGAGGCAATGTTAGTAAGTTAAAATCCATTGGAAGCACTAAGTGTATAGTTAGGGTAGTTGTCATCCCCTCCGTTGGAGGGGACGTTATGTCCGCAGGACATAACGGGCGTGGGTATGCGGGGCGGCGTGCTAACAGGTGTAATAAATTGGTGCTTGTTTATGAGCGTTTCGTGTGGTAATTGCTGCCTGCTCACAGCCAAGTCCACCCCTGTTTGGCCTTCGGCTCAAACTTCCCCCTCCAAAGAGGGGATTACGACCACACAGGGTTAAACAATGCAATTCTATAATCAATCAATCATGGCGAATAAAAAAAATTGGCTGATATTACTTGTTTTACCTTGTTTTGCTTTTGTATGCCATAAGAAGGAAGACAAATGTATCAAGGCAAAAGTGATCCGTATAAGTTGTGCGAGTTTTGTAGTGCAGGTGATGAATAAGGACAGTGTAGGATCTTATGGATGGAAGGATGTAGGCGGACATGGCATCTACAATAATGTTTTTACTGTAAAGAACAGTTGCAACATTGGGAAATGGTCAAGGGGAGAAGAAATGTATTTTACTATTAAAGATACAGTACAGGCCAATGATTGTGTAGTTTGCATGATGTATGATGCTCCGCCTGACAAAGGCTTTATGGTAGAGAACGTGACCAGGAAGAAATGTGAGTAAAGATTATTAAAAGCTGACGGCTGATAGCAAACAGAATAACATATCAACATTCAAACAATTCAAACACTATATGAAAAAAGTATTATCGATCTTGCTGGGATGTTTTTTATTACAAACACTGCTTTCCATGACATTTCAAAAAGCTATACGTATTGTTTTCTTTGGCGATTCCATTACCCAGGCAGGCGTTGGACCTAAAGGATACATCACCCGCATGAAAGATACTCTTGATAAAACAGCTAAAGGACGCTATGAACTTATCGGTGCCGGTATCGGTGGCAACAAAGTGTACGATCTTTACCTGAGAATGGAAGAAGATGTGATAGCCAAAAATCCTGATGTTGTGGTAATTTATGTAGGCGTAAATGATGTATGGCATAAAGCTTCTTCAGGTACAGGAACGGATGCGGATAAGTTTCAGAAATTTTACGAGGCTATCATCAAAAAATTGAAAGAAAAAAATACTAAAATCATTTTGTGCACTATGGCCACTATCGGTGAAAGAACCGATTTTTCCAATCAACAGGATGGAGATTTAAACAGATATGCTCAGATTATAAGAGATATAGCCAAAAAAAATAACCTTCCCCTTTGCGACCTTCGCAACGCCTTCCTTGAATATAACCTTAAAAATAATCCGGAAAACAAAGAATCCGGAATCCTTACTACCGACAGGGTTCATCTGAACGAGAAGGGCAATCAAATGGTGGCCGATCTTTTGCTTCCAATGGTTAAACAGTAATCTTCAATCGTTTAAACAATTAATATGGACCAGCAAAACAATAATCCGAAAGAAACAAAAAAAACAGAGAATCATTCAGGAACCGAAGTTCGTGAGGGACAGGAAGACAGTTCTATTTTGCACGACAAAAAAGATCCTAATAAAGAATTGCACAATGTTACCCAAACTGATATCAGTTCTACCAGCCAGGAAGAATTTATAAATGACGACGAGAATACCAAGAAGAAAGATCAATAGATCATCTAACGTTCGAAAGAAGAACTATACAGCTGAATTAATGACGGGTACAATTAATATTAAATATTCAACTATTAATAAACAATGTTCAATGTAATACAGAAGCGGTTTTTATTAGTATTTCTTACTTGAAAGTTGAACATTGTTTAATGATAGTTGAATATTTAATATTTTTTTGTGTTGCTAACATATATTTAAGTCAGTCCTCCTCCTCAACAATCTCAATTACCCTTCCCACCGTCCCATCTTCCAGCCTCACTTTGATGCCCCTTGAGTGATACGGTGCGCTCGTGAGTAAATTCTTTACTATACCCCTGGTGCGGATGCCGGTTCGCTGGTCTTTCTTTTGAATGATATCCACTTCCAGCCCGGGATAGATATCGTTCCTGTTTTGTCCGTTCATAATTTAAATTTTCCAGTCCACCACCTGGTTTACCCATTGTTGCTGAAGGGGCGTAGTTACTTTGATATAGTTATCGGTGTAACCGTCCATCATGTTGTTTTTGTTGTGCCCTTCAAACAATACTTTACGGGTTTGTCCTGAATGTTGTTTCGTAAAATACTGCTGTTTCATGTAACTAAGATTTCGCAGTGCCTTATTCCTCTCGTGACGTGTGTTAACAGGCACTACAGGCGCAAGTGTTACCGCATGCGTGTTATCTCTTTCAGAATAAGTAAACACGTGAAAATATGAAAGATCCAGATCATGAAGAAAGTCAACGGTTGTTTTAAAATCTTCATCGGTCTCGCCCGGGAAGCCAACAATTACGTCTACACCTATAGCGCAATGGGGC
>CAXTDO010000411.1:2814-6039 GCA_964242315.1 uncultured Flavihumibacter sp. | reverse complement strand
TGTGGTTAAAAAAACTGGTTGAACGGCCGAGATGTATCACGTCAGTTTACAATTCACTTAACACTAGCACTAAAAAAAACAAGGTGACATCGGTTTAATCGCCGTAAATCAAATATTTTTTCCGCATCTTTTTGTAGTTGCTCAGACCTGGTTCCCAGCTTTTGCGTATCTCTTCTTCAGAAACACCTGCAATGATCTGCTGCCGGAATTCAGTAGTGCCGATCTGTATCTCGATCCTGTTCATCTCCTTACTGATCTTTGAGTCGAAGAATTTTTCCTTTTCCGGAGAAGCTTTATAGAGCTCCATGATCCAATCCAGATTGATCTTTTTTCTTTTCAGCAAAAGGTTAACATCATAATTCCTCAAGTCCAGTCCATAGCAAACCTGGTCCATGAACAACGGTGTTTCCGCCATACCTTTTATACTGGTCGGTGTAAACGAAAATTTATATATACCCTTCAGGTAAGGCGCACCCAATACGGTAAATGGAAAATAAGTGCCGCGACCATGATTGAGATAAGTTGCTTCAAACATACAGGTAGAGGGATACAGCATGATGGCCTGTTGCGTATTCAGGTTGGGCGATGGTTTAACCGGCAATGTATAATACATGCTGTGTCTGTACTTTGCCACCGGTATAATTTTCAGCGGGCATTTTATTTTGTTGGTAAGAAAGCCTTCGCCATTGGCCATTTTAGCAAACTCGGCAACGGTCAATCCATGCGACATCGGAATGGGAAACATGCCGATGCCCGATTTATTTTTCATATCCAATATAGGTCCGTCCACCAAATATGCATTTGGATTGGGCCTGTCTAGGATCATCAGTTCTTTTTTATTTTCCGCACATGCTTCCATCAATCTCGACAGCGCATTGATATTGGTATAAAATCGAACGCCCACATCCTGCACATCATATATCATAATATCTACATCAGCCAGATCTTCTTTTGAAGGCCTGTTTTTTTTACCATATAAAGAAATGACGGGTATGCCCGTGTTCGGATCTTTTTCATCAGACACTTCAGCACCCGCGCTGGCATTGCCACGGAATCCGTGCTCGGGTCCAAATACTTTTACAATGTTTACGCCAAGCGATTGCAAACTGTCCACCATATGCCGACGACCAATGGTGGAAGTTTGATTGGCCAAAATAGCAACTCGCTTTCCTCTGAGGTAAGGCACATATTTTTCCGTTTGATCGGCGCCCGTCTTGATAGTGTCTTTTGGGGCAACAGCTACCGCCGTGCGGTCAGCATTATTTCGAGCGATGGATACAAGGGGTTGTGCACGCACAGGATTTCTATACGCTGTGATCACTGCGACGATCAACAGGATGGAGAAAATAAATAATGAATTTTTTTTCATGATGCTTCAAATATAATATACAAATGATTAACGCGCTATCAGATGCGCTTGTTTGATAACCAAATGATCGTAGCATGTGTCTGGTAACCCAAGTTGCGAGTTAATAAATAGAGAATGCATCATAATTTTATTAGCGTAATAAAATGTCTGCTTTCATTAAAAAAACATTGTATGGTTTCCATAATGACATAGTAAAATAAATCTTATCGGAATCATTTACATCAGGGTGCAGATATGGGGAATAAAGGCCAGGATATTCTTTTTCTGTTGCCAAAATTTTCATATCACTCCATTCACTGTTCAACTGCTTCGCATCACGATAGACTATTGCATGCAACATCTTTTTATTTGTGGGTTCATAGGCTCCGTCATAACTATAAGCAATTATCCATCTTTTGTACTTTTTATGGTAAAGCAATGAAGCTTCTCCAACCGGCCCTTCAATGATTGCCGTAGCAGCTTCTTCGCTATTTTTAACCCACTTTTTAGATATGCCGTTCCAATATTCATAATGATCTAATTTCAACATATCCGCCTCTCTGAACCTCGCGAGATATGCAAAGCTGCCTCTTCCTGCTAACGTGCCAATCATAAAAACAAATCCATCCTTTTTTGCGTAGCAAACCTGCGAGAACTTACTATCCGACTTAAAGGTTACCTCCTTTTTTCTTGTCCAGGTATTACCTCCGTCATAGGATGCATATATAGATGAAAAGTTAGTGAGCCACCTTCCATTCTTACCTGCCCACTCATAAATATTCATATAATGCACATAATCTATTCCCGCTGCGCGTATAGCAGCCGTTGGGATGGAAGTGTTATATTTTCCAGGGTTTAATTTAGCCCCGGCACATATTTCTCTTGCTGCGCCGGCACTGTCTACTGCCATTCTTTCAATAGTAAGTCCGTCTTCTAAATTGAAGTCTTTTGAAAATGCAAGAACATTTGAACGCCAGTTACTGCCATTACCACCTCCTTTGCCGGCGACAAAATTTTTCCCATTGGTGTCGCCAAAAAAAATACCTATCCGGGAACTATCCATTTTCCAAAAGATACCCAGGTCGGTGCCACCTACATCAAAATTTTCCGCAGTGTTATTAGGACTGGGGATCCCTTCTCCATCCAAAGGACTTCCTGTAATACGGGCGACCTGTTGTATGTTATTCAAATACAAACCCTGTTCGTTCTGTGGACGCACAGACCGGCGAGTTATTTCCTGTGCAAATACAGTTGATGTTGGTATAAGAAGTACAAATAAAAAAAGTATACAAATAAGAAGATAACCCTTACATGTATTTTTAATAAAAATGTGTTTCATAATCTCTTTTTAACAGTAGGATTTCCAGTTATTTTAATAGGTGTACAATGTATCAGCCCTGCCAACAAATTTCTCTTTTAAAGACGATGGTAAATATTTTACCCTTCGCGGTAGTTTTGAAGCCGCATTAATAAGCGCTCCGTTTCTGAGGCTATTAACGGCATCATCATCTAAGCCTTCAAATCGCTTTGCCATCGGTTCCTGTACTAATTTCAACTGCTGTATTACTTGTTCTGTGAGTCCATCGGTTTCTTTGGAATTCAACCAGATTCTTTCCTTTAATAGCAAAGGAAGGTGATCAACCAAATTGGCGACATTTTCAATTTCCGGAAGTGCGACAATGATATGATCACAGTTTCCATATTTCAGATTATTTTCGCCGCCCTGAGAACAGGGTGCAATGCAAACTTTAAATTCGTATATGCACCAGGGCTTGGAAAAATAAGTTTCATCGACAAATATGACCACAAGTTTCGAAGCGCAAAGTGCATCTGCCAGGTGAGCGGGAAAGGAGCTGCCAACCGGAATTTCTTCTTCA
>CAXTDO010000411.1:0-2804 GCA_964242315.1 uncultured Flavihumibacter sp. | reverse complement strand
TCCAGGAACACTTTAAGTCCTTTGTTTGTCAATGCATCTTTCAAAGCACGTGCTTCGTTTTTTGATGCGCTTCTCGAATATGAAATGAAGACTTCCATAATTTCATTTTTATTTTAGGATAATTGTAAAATGATTTAGACTAATAATTACAACTTTATATGATAGCTTTTATGATGTCAAAGGTTACTGTCCTGAATAAGCACTCTGAGTGGTACAGTAAAGTCGTCTTATTATAGTAGCACATTAGTTCAGGTTTGTGTTCGCAGTTGCCGCCAACGAAAACGGCATTGTGCAGGCTGGATAATTGACTACCGTCTGCCCATTACCGCTGCTGTTCAATAATTAAAAGTTTATTGTGTATTCTGGCGATCGGCTTTACTAGTCCGCTGAAAACAAAAGTTGATTCTTGCAAATAGTCGATTGCACTTACGTCCGCCAAGCTTGCACAAAGTCTATATGTAAGAAGGTTCTACTCAGACCGCAGTTGGAACATCAAATGCTTCGCTGCAATGAAGTAAATTGTTTAATTAAAATTCATGGTAATAAAAAACAAAACAATCTCAACTGTAGTGGAACCCACTACCAAAGTACATCAAGTGATCGATTTTTCCAACAAGGTGTTATATGTCGGCATAGATGTACATAAACGCGTTGGCAGGTAGCAGTGTTCCCGGATGGGGTCATTCTAAGTAACGTCAGTATTGCCGCTTACTCTGAGATACTCATCCGGTACTTACGTAAACATTATGGTAATGCCTCCTTTCACTGTGTATATGAATGTGGTCCATAAGGCTTTAACCTTTGCAGGCAATTATGGGCGTCCGGCATGGAATGTATCTTGGTCAACCCTGCCGATATACCAGGCACTGACAAAGACCGGCTCAGTAAGACAGATCTCAACTAGTCTGGTAGTCTATGGTTGCATTGACAAGTGTCACAAAATATAACTTTTAAGTCAGCTTCCTTTTCTTCTCTGATTCGTGTTACAATTTTATAATCGTATAAGTGTCTAACAAGTGGTATCAGTATTTCTTTGTTTTTACTTTTTGTATTCTTCAGATTGTCTAACAACAAATACATAATTTTCAAGACAATTAGCAGTTCCGATACTGCCTGGTTATTATGAATTTCTTCTTGTGTCCCATAATAATGAAAACGAATTTGTTAGAACAAATGACAGAAAGCTTCCCCACCCGGAAATTCTGTTTCTGTTTCAATTTCATTAATATTCTTTAGCTGATCAATTGGAAGGGTCTTAAAGTGAAAGCTATTAATATCATCCGTCAGATAGGAATATAACTGATTTAAGTTTTGAGCTTCATTTTCACATTCTTTCGATTCATTGTCTTTGTCAATTTGGTCTTGAATAAGCTCATTGGCTTTAACTTGAGCTTGTAAAGCAAAGAATCTTTTTTGATGGATTTGAAGCGGCTGGCAAGTTTGTCCGCTGCTAATAAGTAATTCTAAACTAAAGCGGCGAATTGTTATTGCACCTGGAATGTTTAAGAGGAATGCTTTTAGTTATTGTATTTTAACCTTGGCAACAAGCAGAAAATTATGGTTTCAAAAACACTCAAGAATTTGAACCTTTTTTGTTAGCCCATCAATTTATAAAAGTGAATCGTTCAGTATAATAAACATTGAATATGTAACAGAATTGCGTAAAAGTGATGGGTGTACAACTGTACTACTAAACGGTACAGAAATAGACATTTCTCTTCAGCGCAAGCAAGAGGTCCTTCAAAAACTGCATTCTTTCAAAAATATCAGACTTATTTTGTTGTTTCTTACAATTGAAGTGGGAAACTTAGTGTTACCCTGGTGCCTGTTCTGCGGTCTTCTATTAAAACCTTTGCTTTTTTACCTTTTACAAGATTATTAAATATAGCAATTCGATCTTGTGTAACCTTCATTCCTAAGGAGGTTTTCTTAATCGAACTATTTATATGAAGTAAGGAAGCTTGTTGTCTTCCAATACCATTATCTTCAATCGTAACTATTATATGATTTTCATTTATGTAGCCCCTGATTGTAAGTAAGCCATCCTGAGATTGTAAATTTCTTAGTCCATGCAAAATAGCATTTTCCACATAGGGTTGAATGAGCATAGGGCACAGAGGAGGAAACACAAAGGGCGCAGAGGCTTTCTCTGTGCCCTTTGTGTTTCTTCCTCTGTGCCCTCTGTGATTAAGAAACTGGTCGAACGGCTGAGATGTATCACGTCAGTTTACAAATAACTTAACACTAGTAATTTGATTCAATATCCTTTCAAATGAATTAACCTGAATTTCTTTGGTGATGTAACCTTCCCTAAAGGAATCTAATTGATATACTTTCCTGCAGCAGTTCTTAACCTGGTATTAAATATAAGTTGCCTAATAATATCCAACGGATTGGCAGGGTAATGTGGAGTGATTCATAACCCAATCTTTTTTGACTATTTTGTAGTTGATGTTTTTAGTTTGAAGAGCTGATAATCAGATTAATATTTGGTAACATTATGCAATAAAGTTTTATTGTATTAAGAACAGGTAACAAAAACTACTTTTAACTTTACGCGATTGAGCTAACCGGTTACTACATAGGTTGAAGTGGTAAAAATAGGATGATTGCTACAAGATTGAAACAGAATTTAAAAATATTTTTGCCTTGTTAAAGTTAACTTATCAATGCCAGGAAACAGGTGTTTTTGGACTTAAGAGGGTTTTTTGAACAAGGATGAAGTAATTAGATAAAGGAGATCATCCGAAGATTTATAAATACCGAATATTTTTTTGGTGAGAATTATAATGAACTCTTATAAT
>CAXTDO010000410.1:0-6051 GCA_964242315.1 uncultured Flavihumibacter sp. | reverse complement strand
AATTTCATGCCACCGTTTAATATTATGTTATATATGTTAAACATTAGTGTCATTTCATGCCGGAAGCGCTGGCATATTGAAGCAGACAGAAATATACATATCACGAAATCATATGTAGGACTTAAAGTTTTAATTAAATGTTTATATTGTTAACAAAGCGATGTTAAAACTATTATTAACTTCAATTTATCAGCAGACAAATTTGTATAGTTAACAATCGTAAAAATTGAAATGAAAAAAAGTGTGATCACGTTAATAATGTTAACAGCCTGCAATATTATTTTTTCACAAACATATATTTCGTTGGCGCCAAGTCTTACCAACAGTGCCGGCACATTATTGGAAAAGGGCAATGCATCTGTGGAAATTGGAAGACAATGGGATGTGTTTAGTTTGGGGATAGATCTGGGAAAAACAAGTTTGGGAAAAATTAATGGAACTGATACTACACTATATGTGGAATTACGACCCAACCTGAATGTGTTTCAGCAGGGAAAGTTTACCAATACTTTTACTGCCGGCATAGGATATGTGTTTAACTCAAAAATGGATTTGATGACAGAACTAACGTCCGGAATAGAATATGCTTTCAATCCAAGAATTCATTTCAACGTGTATTTCGGGCAGTATTTCTATAGTGGCAGAACTGATGCAAGTGACGTTACTTTTTTTGGAGCTTCAATGATGTTTTATTTTTTACCATCCCGTCATCACTCTTTATTTAAACAACCGGCGAGTGCCCCTCAATGAAAACGTAATCATTTTTAAAACCTTAACGGTCATATGAGTACGAAGTAATTTAAATATTAAAGTTCACCCATCAATGCAAAAGCATGATGTTCATATAAATGAAAGTCCTCATAATTTGAAAAGGAAATTAACTCATGGTCTTCTATGTTTGACGATTCATAACATAATTTTACAAAGAAATCAAATAACTTATAAATCTGACATGCTCTGTTTGCCTGATCATAGCGAAGGAGGTGTGTACCGTAAGCCATTACTGCATTCTCCTGTTCGGATATGGATAAATTATTAAAATTGTCAATTGTCATATATCGAAATTAGCAGCTATCACAAAATTATAAGGTTAACGCAGGGTTAAACCGTCGTTAAAGAGTTGAAGCCCGATTTATGAATTGCCCGATTTAAAGAAATGAATAATTATAAATTAATAACTATTAAAATTCCTCATGCTTTTTGTAGACGTATCTTCCTGTAATTGTATTTAAATTTGTGACTAAAGATACCGCAAAAAAAATTTTTAACCTTATTATCATTCCAGGCCATTCACCTCTATGTTTGACAGCATAAATGAATATGTTAATAAATGCATTATCATTGACAGCGAAGAGATAACTGTTTTTAATGACCTTCTTGAATTCAAAAAGGTTCCTAAAAAAACGATGTTATTGCATGACGGAGATATCTGCAATTTTGAAGCTTTCATAAACAAGGGATGCGTAAGAACATATTATATTGATGAAAACGGATTTGAAGTCACCCTTCAGTTTGCAATAGAAGAATGGTGGGTAAGCGATATAGCCAGTTTTCACGAACGTACACCCAGCAATATGTTCATTGAAACACTGGATGACTGTGAGCTGTTGCTGTTGTCTCCCCAAACAAAAGAAACCCTTCTGCAACGGATACCGAAGATGGAACGGGTGTTCCGCTTAATGGTACAGCGCAACCTGTCAGTTTTGCAAAGCCGCCTTTTCAAAACTATTGCTTCGTCTGCAGAGGAAAAATACCTCGATTTCTTAAAAAGCTATCCGGCAATCCCACAGCGCGTGGCGCAACATTATATCGCTTCCTATCTGGGCATTTCTCCGGAATTCCTGAGCAAGGTAAGAACGAAGATGGCGAGAAAAAATGATTAATGATTAATGATTAATGAACTACCTACTAGGTTATAAAATTTAGCCTTACGACATCTCATCGTTAATAATTAATAATTAATCATTATTTCTTGTCCTGGTTCAATGGTAATTGCAGGAAGCTTTCGGAAATTTGCTTTTATAAAATTTAAACAATGGACAATCAAATACTAGGGCTCCATCATATTACTGCTATTGCAAGTAATGCCCAACGCAATTATCATTTTTACACCAACGTGCTGGGTTTGAGAATGGTGAAAAAAACAGTGAACTTTGATGATCCCGCTACAT
The DNA here is from genome assembly GCA_964242315.1 of uncultured Flavihumibacter sp. GTDB lineage: Bacteria > Bacteroidota > Bacteroidia > Chitinophagales > Chitinophagaceae > JADCRZ01. The sequence continues at coordinate 3,880 of CAXTDO010000410.1, read as the reverse complement.
ATCATTTTTACTTTGGCGATGAAGCAGGTACTCCCGGTACTGTTCTTACTTTTTTTCCATGGGAAGGTATAACTCCCGGAAGAACCGGCACTGGCATGGCCACTGACATCAGTTACTCGATACCTTCCGGCAGTCTGGAATTTTGGTCGGAACGGTTTAAACAATTTAATGTAAGACAAAATCCGGTGATAGAAATTTTTGGCGAACAGGTGCTTCCTTTTTTGGATCCTGATGGATTAAAAATTAATCTGGTGATTCCCAGCGTAGCAGATAACCGGAAACCCTGGGAGACTGCTGCCGTGAATGCATCTGTTGCCACTAAAGGGTTTCATAGTGTAGTGCTTACTTTAAAAAGTATCAAAGCTACGGCAGAGATACTTACTGATATATTTGGGTACAGCCTTTTAGAGCAGAATAGTAACCGGTATCGGTTTGTTACCGAGGCCGTAGAAAATGCATCGGTAATAGATCTATTGGAGTCGCCTCATGAGGGTCGGGGCATTAATTCAGCAGGTACCAATCATCACGTTGCTTTCAGAGTAAAGGATGAAGCTTCGCAAATGATGTTTCATGACAAAATTGCAAGCAGGGGCTTAGGCATCACTAATAAAATAAACAGGGATTATTTTTACTCACTATATTTCCGGGAACCGGGTGGCGTGTTATTTGAAATTGCAACCGACAATCCGGGCTTTACTATTGATGAACCATTGGGTGAATTGGGATCCGGACTGAGGCTACCAAAGCAGTTTGAGGCGTCACGTGACAAGATAGAAAAAGGATTACCAAAACTGGTGTTAAGTTAACCATACGATGACGTAATTGCTATCAGCGTCAGCTTTCAGCTATCAGGAGGAAACGTATTAAACATTGATCTGCTGACTGCTGATAGCCAGTCAAATGTGCAATTTCACACATAGCTTAACACTAATGTAACATCATAAAGAATATTATTAGGCATACACCATAAAAAAATTATTTACGAAGGTGAAAGCGTAAGCACAGCAAAAAAGGCTTTGATAATGATTCATGGACGAGGAGCAGGTGCAAAGGATATTTTGTCTTTATCAACTTATCTTAACATTGACGGGTATGCGTTAATTGCGCCGCAGGCCACAAACAATACCTGGTACCCTGCCTCATTTCTTTCTCCGCCTGCAGTGAACGAGCCATGGCTTTCATCTGCATTGCAGGTAATAAATGAAATAGTCACTGAGGTTGTTAACGATGGTATCATGAAAGAAAACATTTATTTCCTTGGCTTTTCGCAGGGGGCATGTTTGATGTTAGAATACGTTACCAGGAACGCTACGAAATACGGTGGTGTAATAGCTTTTACAGGCGGACTGATCGGAGATCAAATATATTCTGAAAATTATTCCGGTAATTTTCAAAACACTCCGGTTTTTATAGGCTCCGGCAATCCGGACCCGCACGTACCGGTAACAAGAGTACACACAACCACGAATATCTTAGTCGCCATGAATGCCCACGTTACAGAAAAAATTTATGACAACATGGGTCATACTATCAACCAGGATGAAATTCAACAGGCAAATGCGATAATGATTAATGCTTAACTACTGTAGTTGAAGTCAATTAAAAACTTGCAATGGTACTAACTCCCTGAAAAGGCTCAATAGTTTAATGGTATGTTAATCGTAAATGGACGTATTATCAGTTGGTACCTGTTAACTATACCCTTCATTTCTTCAGGAATATAAAATAGAATTCAAAACAATCTCTATTTGACAAAAAAAAGGGCCAGGATAGAAATCCAGCCCTGTTTAAATCCAATATCCTATGAAAAACCGATTACATATACGCTAACAACATGCCATTTGGATTTTATGTGTTAAAAAGGTTATCGGCCGTTGCTTTTATTCCATTTTTAGGAAATTCAGTTTTAATTCGGGATTAAACTATCGCCTATAAAGCCCACATAATCAAATTAAATTAGCGGGGATAAAATCTTCCTTTTTATATTTACAGTACATGATTTGTAAATAGAACTTCTATTATGTACCGGTTGTTCGTTATTTTGCTAATGAATTTGTATGCGCACATTATTGACGCGCACGCAAACAGATTTGTACCCGGTGAGGATACCATTACTTTAAATTGCAGAGAGGCTGCCACCCGGCAGCTTGATGAGGCGTTGGCATTGATGCAAAAACACTATTATAAAAAAGATGCTGTTAACTGGGATAGCCTGATCACTGCAGCAAAAGCGCGTTTAGTTGCCTCGGCAAGTTGCGAAGATGCATTGCAAACGGTGAACTGGTGCTTTAGTCAGCTTAGTGAAACGCATAGTTATATTATGCCTACCGCCAGAGCGGCAGTGTATAATAACGATACAATACAATTAAAGCGTAAGCCCCATATCAATCAACTGGTAGGTGAAATAAAAACCGAATTATTTTCCGACAGGGGAATAGCTTATCTAACCGTTCCATGGGTGAGTACTACTGATTCAGCTATCTGTACTAAAATAGCTGATAGCCTGCAAAACCTGATAGCCAGCCTCGATGGCAATGGCATATCTAAATGGATCATAGACCTGCGCAGGAATTTCGGAGGCAATTGCTGGCCTATGCTTGCTGGTATCGGACCCTTATTGGGCGAAGGTGTTTGCGGGTATTTTATAACGGGAAACGAGAAAGTGCCGATAACATATCGCAATGGAGCTGCTATGCAAGGCCGATTTGTAAGATGCAGGGTGAGTGGCGCCTCATACAAAACAAAACGCAGTAACATCAATATAATAATTTTAACCGGTTCTAAAACTTCCAGTTCGGGAGAGATTGTAGCGCTGGCTTTCAAAGGTAAAAAAGATGTGTTACAATATGGTGAGCCCACAGCGGGCCTCACCACTGCAAATTCTTCCTATACTTTGTCAGACAAATCGATGCTGGTGCTTACAGTAGGTATGGAGGCAGACAGGAACGGTAAAATTTATGAAGGAGCTATACTGCCTGATGAAATGATATCCCCTGATCCTAATAACCCTTATGAAGATCGTGTAAAGTCTGCTGCTATGATGTGGCTGGACATCTTTTAAAAAGACCGGTATGAGACAGAACATTCGAAGATATAGGATGTTAAAAGTTGAATCTAATATTATGTTAGCCGTACAGACAGTTTTTAACAACGGAGTGTATGTCTGAACTATGATTAAGCTGATTAAATGATGGACTATGATTGTTTTCACTTCATAGTCCATCATTTAATCAGCTTAATCATAGTTCAGACATGCGTCATTCCATTAGCTGTTTGAAACATTTTCAACGTAATTCATCAACAGGTATCATGCAAACGCCCAATAATACCATTCTGATAACCGGCGGGACTTCGGGTATCGGCCTGGCTTTCGCCGAAGAATTTGTAAGGCTGGGTAATAAAGTGATCATCTGCGGCAGAAGGCAGGACAGGCTTTCTCAAATCCAGGAAAAACACAGTGCCATTGCAGCAAGAATCTGTGATATCTCGAAAGCAACAGAACGGGAAGCACTGGCTGAATGGGTAAAATTGCATCATCCCGATGTAAACATTCTTATCAATAATGCGGGCATTCAATTGGTTACTGACCTGATCCATCCTGTTAATCTGGCAAGAGTTCAGGAGGAAATCGAAACCAACTTTATTGCTCCGCTCCACTTAAGCTCTCTGCTAACACAACATCTCATCACAAAAGACAATGCAGCTATAATAAATATTTCATCCGGACTTGCATTTGTGCCGATCGCTTTCATGCCTGTATATTGTGCTACCAAAGCCGCTTTACACTCCATGACCTTATCTTTAAGGCACCAGCTAAAAGGATTTGGTGTTAAGGTATTTGAAATAGCGCCCCCTTCAGTAAATATCGAGTTAGGTCACG
>CAXTDO010000409.1:0-6063 GCA_964242315.1 uncultured Flavihumibacter sp. | reverse complement strand
AAGGAGACAGTCTGGTATATACGGTAGAAAGTTCCAGGTAACATCATGCGTTTTTTACATGATGTGCCCCTCTAAATCTAAGAATGATGACCTGATAGCAGCTGTCTGCCGCCTCAGGATTGCAATAGACAGCTTTACGCCGGAGGAAAAGCATATAGCTGAATTTTAAGAATAATTTTCAAACCAGTCAAACTTTTCCTTAATAATGCTTGCTTTTTCCTTTTTTAAATAATTCAAAAAAGCCGATGCAACAGGTGTGTGCCTTTTGCCTTTTAACCAGATCATGCTCCATATAGATTTGATAGGAAATCCTTTAACAGGAATAATATGCAATTCACCATTCTGCAATTCATTTTTAATTCCAATCAAAGGCATTATGGAACAGCCTAAGCCTGCTATTACGGCCTGCTTTACAGCTTCGTTAGAAGTGAGTTCCATTTTCTTTTGTACCGGCAAATGGTTGCGCTCTATAAATTGCTCCATTATATGCCTTGTGCCTGAACCTTGTTCCCGATAAATCAATGATATGGTTTTAAAAATGCTTTTATCATGTATCTTGTTTTTATTCTTTTGTTTTGTGTTGCTTACCAGGTATAATTTGTTTTGTATCAACTCTGTTTTTTCAATCTGCATTTTACCCAGCAAGACCGATACCAATGAAAAGTCTACCTCATTTTCTTCCAGGCTTCTTATTACTTTAGCCTTATTGGTTACATCAAGTATTAATTCAATTCCCTCATGCTGCTTTAAAAAATCAGATAAAAAATAAGGCATTACATACTTTCCGGTTGATACTACCGAGATCTTTAACCGGCCGGCTATCTGTCCTTTGCGTACCAGGTTTTTGTAATTGATAGCGTATACCTCGTTTAGGATATTTTCTGCGGCAATTGCGATCTCTTTTCCAAAATCGGTAATAAAAATTTTTCTTCCCACCACTTCCGTCAATGGAATTTCAAACTGGCTTTGAAAATTCCTGAGTTGAATGGATACTGCAGGTTGTGTTAAATGCAGTTGTTCCGATGCCTTGGTTACGCTTTGAGTTTGTGTGATCTTTAAAAAAATCTGTAACTGATTCAAAGTAAAATTCATAAATATATTTTATGCTAATTATTATAAAGATAAATGATATTTTATGAATATAACCCGCCACCTTTGCAGGGTGAAACCAGGATATGATCCTGAACAGTCATCTTATAAAAAAGAACCTTTAGTATACCCATTTTGAAACGAATACTAACTATACTGCTCCTGATAATTATGGTGGTACAAGCCACGGGCGTCTTTTTTCCAAAAGCTTCGCACGCTTACTTATTTCAGGATGTGGATGACAATAATGATGACGAAAACAAACAGCCTAAAAAGGAAGTAAAAGAGTTCGTTTCGCATTCTTTATTGTTTCATCACGAGATGTTTAATAAAATTAATTTCAATTTATACCGGGCGTTCATTGTTTTTTCTCCAGTAATTGATCACCTTACACCACCTCCGGACGGCAGTTCAAATTACTAAGACAGCTACATTACATTCATTCTTCACCCCAGCTAATTTATGGAGCAATCTATTAGTCCTGTTGCAAGGATATGGAACCTTGTGCGGGAACAAAAATCAGACATTACAGCAATTTATTTCTTCGCCAGCCTTAGCGGCTTAATACAACTTTCACTACCTGTTGGCGTTCAGGCTATTATTGGTTTTGTATTAGGAGGTACATTATCTGCATCTCTTGCTGTACTTATAACGGTATTGGTAGCCGGTGTTCTATTGGCTGGTATGATGCAGATCATACAGATGAAAATTATTGAAAAGATACAGCAAAAGATATTTGTATCATTTGCTTATGCCTTTGCAGACCGCATTCCCAAGCTTGACCTTAAAAACATTGACGCTATTTATTTACCTGAGTTAGTCAACCGGTTTTTTGATACGGTTTCCCTGCAAAAGAGCATTTACAAGCTTTTGCTCGATCTGCCTATAGCTATGATCCAAATTTTGTTTGGGCTGATATTATTATCATTTTACCATCCATTCTTTATTTTGTTTGGTGTGCTGCTACTGTTTCTCCTCTGGCTGATACTTTACACTACCGGTAGCAAGGGTTTACAAAGCAGCCTCACTGAAAGCACTTATAAATATGGCCTGGCAGCGTGGTTGGAGGAAATGGCAAGACTGGCAAAGACATTCAAGTTTTCACTGGGCGCCGGACTGCATTTGAAAAAAGCAGATCAAAAAACAATCGGTTATGTAAAAGCCCGTACAACGCATTTCATGGTTTTACTGCTTCAGTATCGTACGCTGGTTGCTTTTAAAGTGATGATAACGGCAGCCCTGCTGATTGCAGGGGTTATTCTTTTACTAAAGCAACAAATTAATATTGGCCAGTTTGTGGCGGCGGAAATTATTATACTTACGATCATCAATTCTGTAGAAAAAATTATTGTTAACCTCGATAGCGTTTACGATGTTTTAACATCTGTTGAAAAAATAGGAAAGCTTACCGATAAACCGGTTGAAACATCAGGCAATTATCAAATGGAAGAGCCAACCGGCTTTGGCGTAGAAGCGCAACACCTTAATTTTGGCTATGATGCAGATAAGCAGGTAATTAAAAATGTTTCTTTCAAAATTGCTTCAGGCGAAAAGGCTTGTGTTACCGGCAACGACGGATCCGGCAAATCAACTTTGTTAAAGCTCTTTACAGGTGTTTATAAAGACTTCAGCGGTTCGCTTTTAATCAATAACATTCCAATAGGCAATTATGATGTTCATTTATTAAGAGAGCACATAGGAATACTTTTTCCTCAGGAAAATATTTTCAACGGTACGCTCTGGGAAAATATAACTATGGGAAAGCCGGCAATTGATAAAATTTATATAAGTGAACTTGTAAGCAAAACCGGGCTGAATACATTTTTGGCTACTTCACCATTTGGTTACGACACCCCATTAGGTCCTACCGGAAAACGTTTGCCAAAAAACGTAATCCAGAAAATTTTATTGGTAAGGGCACTGGCTCATAAACCCAAACTATTGATTTTGGAAGAACCCTGGCTGGGTATTGAAGAGCAGTATAGGCACGACATTCAGCAATTACTGCTGCAACTAAAAGATACAACAGTAATCATTGCTTCAAATGATGAAAAGTTTGCGCGGCGTTGTAATCAATCTATTCATTTGGCTATTTAACAAACTCATCCTATCAACCATGATAACATCTCCTCATTTTACCGCCTACCGGCATATCTACAGACAAAACAAAAAGAACAGGATAAAACTCTGGCTCTTTCTACTGGCGGGCATTTTGGCATTGGTTCTTTTTCTTCCCTGGACACAAAACATTCGTGCTAAAGGCACGGTTACAACATTGCTACAGGAACACAGGCCGCAGCAGATCAATAGCATTATTGAGGAAGGGTGGAGAAATGGTATGTGAAAGAAGGCGATTACGTGCAGAAAGGCGACACTATTTTACTGCTTTCAGAAATAAAAGACGATTACTTAGACCCGGACCTGCTGATGCGTACCGGCGAACAGATAACGGCCAAACAATCTTCGGTAAATTATTATCAAAATAAAATTACTACTACCGAAAGCCAAATCGGCGCTTTACAAAACTCCTTAAAGGCAAAGATCAACCAACTTCACAATAAGCTATTGCAAACCCGGATGAAAATAACTTCAGATAGTATGGATATGATAGCGGCTGTAAACGATTTAAAGATTGCTACTGTTCAGTTAAACCGCCAAAGGGCGTTGCTCGATAGCGGGCTGGTATCACTCACACAATTAGAGGCACGCAATCAATCATACCAGGCCTCACTGGCTAAAAAAACCACCGCCGAAAATAAATACCTCTCTTCCCGGCAGGAAATGATCATCGTTCAAATTGAATTTAGTGCGGTACAACAGGAGTATGCTGAAAAGGTGTTGAAAGCCGAAGGCGAGAAGTTTGGCGCTCTTTCAATGGTGGCCACAGGCAAAGGCGATATATCGAAGCTGCAAAATCAATATGCAGGCTATTCTATACGAAATGGAATGTATCATGTGGTAGCGCCTCAAAGCGGGCAAATCATCAAGGCCCGGACATCTGGAATTGGTGAAATTGTAAAGGAAAGTGAAATGCTGGTTCATATCGTTCCTGATGAAGTGGATCATGCTGTAGAACTGTATGTACGTCCTGTTGACCTGCCGCTTATTGCTGCCGGTCAAAAAGTGCGCTTCCTGTTTGATGGATTTCCTGCTATTGTTTTTAGTGGCTGGCCTAAGGCCTCTTACGGCGCGTATGCAGGTGTTGTATCAGCAGTGGAAAGTGATGTAAGTGATAACGGAAATTTTAAAGTGATGGTTAAGGAAGACGCATCGTACCGTAAATGGCCTAAAGAACTGAAAATCGGAACCGCAGCGAACGGAATAGCTCTTTTAAAGAATGTGCCTGTCTGGTATGAACTGTGGCGGAATATCAACTCCTTCCCACCGGATTATTATACATCAATACAAACAAAAGAAAAAAAGTGAAAGTCATCATTTGTATGCTTCTTACATTACCGGCACTACTGTGTAAAGGGCAAAAAAAAGTTTTTACCGAACAGGAATTTATTAACGTTATAAAGAAATACCATCCCGTGGCAAAGCAGGCGGTCCTTGATGTAAAGATTGCCGAAGCTGAAATAACATCGGGCCGCGGCTATTTTGATCCTGTACTTACAATGGATAACGCAAGGAAAGAACTGGATGGCATTAAATATTATAATCAGCAACAGGTTGAAATAAAAATTCCAACATGGTACGGAATAGACGTGTATGCGGGAAAAGAAAGTATAACCGGCAGCCGCGTCAACCCGGAAGAAACAAAAGGCTCTTTAAACTACCTGGGTTTTTCTGTGCCACTGCTGCAAAATCTGATGATGGATAAGCGTCGTGCTACTTTAAAACAAGCGAAGATTTTCCGTGATCTTTCAGAAATGCAAAGAAGATCTGTCATGAACGATCTATTGCCCGAAGCAATAAAAGCATACTGGGATTGGTGGGAGCAATTTCATATCAACCAACTGATGCAGTCTTCTTTGCAAAATGCTGAAAAGCGTTTTGCCATGGTTAAAACCGCCTACCAGCTAGGCGACCGTCCTGCCATTGATACGTTGGAAGCGCTTACCCAAATTCAATCGTTTGCTATCAGGCAAAATGAAGCTGTTACATTACTTATAAAAGCAAGTTTGCAGTTATCTGCTTTTTTGTGGAGAGAGGGCCAGCAACAGTATGATCTGCCTTCGGACGTTGTGCCCGAAGACTGGAGCATGAATGAAGTTCTTATGCTAGATGCTCTTTTAAAAGCTGCAAACCGTCATCCTGAACTAACACAGTACCAGTTTAAACTTAATGCCCAGGAGATCGACAAATTGTTAAAATTTCAGCTACTGCTTCCACAGGTGAACCTGAAATACAATCAACTCGGATACACTTTTTCTAAAACCGTTCACGAAGCCTGGTTTCAAAACAATTATCGTTTTGGCGTTTCCCTGTACATGCCACTGCGTGTATCGGAAGGAAGAGGTGAATACCGGAAAGCAAGGTTAAAGATTGATCAAACCAAACTGGAACAGGCAAACAAGCAGGTACAAATTTATAACAAGGTTAAGTCTTATTATACCGAATGGCAGCAAACTACCGCGCAACTTTCAATACAAAACAGCCTGGTAGCAAATATAACGGCACTGCAAAGAGGCGAAGAAACACGCTTTTCCATGGGCGAAAGCTCGCTTTTTCTTATTAATGCAAGAGAACTAAAAAAAATTGAAACCATGCAAAAATTAATTGAATTGAAATCTAAAAACCGCAAAGCCTTAATAAGCCTTAAATGGTCAGCAGGTTTATTTGGCAACTGAATTAGATGAGGTTTGCTGCACGCCGGAAAAAAAAGATCAGGTTTACTATAACCTGCTTGCGCATTACAGATTAGCTGATCACCGAAAAGATTACCATCGGTAGCCCGGTGCTTTTTCGAAAACGTTATGTATTCGATCAGGGAGAAAGGCCCATTGAATACAACCTGGGGTATTACAAAGG
>CAXTDO010000408.1:0-6072 GCA_964242315.1 uncultured Flavihumibacter sp. | reverse complement strand
CATAATCATACCGCATCATTAAGGGAAGCAAAAAATCCTGCCGCTCAGAGCTTCGACAGGGCATCATTTAATATTGTTAACGATAATTTGTTCGAGGTAATAACTAATAATAACCTTGAATTAAAATTTATAGATCAGCAACGCTTACGGTTATGCGAACATTTGCAGGCTTGGTTTAATAATAAAACGCTCAGCTACACGTTGCTGATTAAAGAGAAAACCGAAGTGACGGAAAAATTTGATATGCCATTAAACGCGCGTGAACAATTTCAAAAGCTTGCAGATCAATACCCGCTTGTAAAAGAATTAAAGGATAGGCTAAAGCTCGATCTTGATTATTAACATGAATTTTAAATATAGTGTGTTGCTATAAGTCGTCAGTTGTTAGGTATTAAGAAAGCGAAATAGCCAATATTCAATCAATATTGTTGACTTAAGAAAAATGCTCAATATTCAACTATCGATACTCAATTCTCAACGAAGAACTCTTGACAAAATGACAACTGTCTTAATTGAAAATTGATAGTTGAATACTGAATATTTTTCTCACATAACATTTACCTGCCCAGTTAAACTCTTTATGAATCCTCTTTCATCCAATCAGATCTTTCAGACCAATTCCTCTAGTCGCTGGTTGCGTTTTCAATGGGCCTCCAGAATTGTAGCAATACTTGCTCTAATTGGAATCATCATTTTAGCAATCACTTTACTAAGAGGATACACCCCCGCCCTTCCGAAATTAAAAAGCCAGCAATACAAAAAGGTGCTTGATTCCACGCAGTCTTTTGTGTATAAAAATAGTTTGATAGCCCGTCAGTATGGTGGTTTCAGGAAATATATCAACGAGCAGAAGCCTTACCTTCAGGGCGAATTCAGGCAAAAGAAAATGCTGCCCGGTGAACTGCAGAATAATGCTTTCACCCAGCATCCAAATATGGACGAGGACTTTAACGCCTTTAACAAATTTCCATGCGGCATCCGTTCCGCTTTTTATGTAACCTGGGACCCTCAATCATTTTATTCGCTGCAAAGAAATATTTCAAAGTTGAACCTGGTGATACCGGAATGGATGTTTATAGATGCCAAGGCAGACACCCTGATCATAAAAAAAGACCAGCGCGCCTATGACGTGATGAAGAATGCCGGCGTTAAAATCATGCCGATACTTTCTAACAATGAAAACGAAATCTTTCATGGAGATGCCGTTAAACGCATCATCACCAACAAAACAAAAAGAGAAAAACTGATCAATGACGTTATTAATGAGCTGGTAAAAAATAATTTTATCGGTGTTAATGTTGACTTTGAAGAACTGGATCAGGATGATGACGCCGCTTTCGTGGCATTTCAGAAAGAGTTGTATGGTAAGCTCCATGCCCGTGGACTGCTGGTAACCCAGGATGTTATTCCTTTTAATACCGACTACGACTATAAGAAGCTGGCCAAATACAATGATTACCTTTTTATAATGGCTTATGATGAGTTTTCCGGGGATGGCGCTCCCGGACCGATATGTGATCAAAAATGGATTGAAGCAGTGGTGGATGACGCAGTCAAAAAAATTCCGGTGTCGAAAATGATCCTGGCCTTGGGAGGTTATGGCGGCTATGACTGGCCAAAAGGAGATCAGGGCGAAAGTGTTACCTATCAGCAGGTACTTACCCTGGCCCGCGATGAAGAAGGCACTATTGAATTCAACAACGACACTTACAATCTCAGCTTTACCTACGATGATGAAAACAACGTTCCCCATACGGTTTATTTTACAGATGCCGCTACCACTTTTAATACAATGCGCTTTGCAACTGAATACGGGTTAAGTGGCGTAGCGCTCTGGCGCCTGGGTGCTGAAGACAGCCGCATCTGGGATTTCTATAATAAAAGCATGATAAAGGAAGATCTGTTATCATTTGATTTTGCAGATTTCACCAGCGTTGAATCATCGGATGATGTTGACTATAAGGGAGAAGGCGAGGTGCTTGACATTCTTTCTACGCCAACGAATGGTGTTATCACCCCCGAAATAGATACAGCCGAAATGCTGATCAGTGAAGAAAGATACGACACCCTGCCTTCAACATTTATTGTGCAGAAATACGGGCAGGCAGACGAAAAAAAACTGGTGCTCACTTTTGATGATGGTCCCGATCCAAAATATACGCCCAAGATACTGGACATTTTAAGTCAGGAGCATGTACCTGCTACCTTCTTTATGGTAGGCATCAATGCAGAAAATAACATCCCGCTGGTGAAACGTATTTATAAAGAAGGTCACGAAATCGGCAATCATACTTTTACTCATCCTAATGTAGCGGAGATCAGTACCCAAAGAGCCATCCTTGAAATGGAATCTACCCGTCTGCTGATAGAATGCATTACCGGCCATTCAACCATTATGTTCCGGGCGCCATTCAATGCAGATTCGGAACCGGAGAAAATGGACGAACTGATACCCATATCACTGGCCCGTACCCGCAACTACCTCGACATAGGCGAATCCATCGATCCGGAAGATTGGGAAGAAGGCGTTGCAGCCGATACTATTATCCGCAGGGTTATTAAACGCAAGGAAGAGCTTACCGCTGCCGGTCAGAGCGGCAACATTATCCTGCTTCATGATGCCGGTGGAAAGGGCAGGCAGGCTACCGTGGACGCCCTACCGAAAATCATTGAATATTTCAAAAAAAGAGGCTATACGTTTACCACGGTAGCTGCGATATTAAATAAGAAACGCGACGACCTGATGCCTGAAGTACCCAAAGGCAGTGGCTATTATCTGATACAGTTTAATTACCTGCTTGCAGAATTCGGATACTGGGGTGGTCATATCCTGTTCTCCGTTTTTATTGTGTTCATTATTTTATCGGTAGGCAGGATACTCTTTCTGGCATTTTTTGCCATCAAACAGCAGATTCGGGAAAACAAAATGATGTACGCGGCTCTTCCATTGCAGGCAGATGTCCCCCAGGTGAGCATTATAGTTCCTGCATATAATGAAGAGCTGAATGCAGTAACATCTTTAGAAAATTTGTTGAAAACCGATTACCCGAATTTTGAAATTATTTTTATTGATGATGGAAGCAAAGACAGCACTTTCGAAAAAGTGAGCGCTGCGTTTAAAAATAATCCAAAGCTGAAAATACTCACCAAGCCTAACGGAGGAAAGGCTTCGGCGCTCAATTACGGCATTCTTCAATCAAAAGCGCCGTTTGTAGTTTGTATCGATGCCGATACCAAGCTGTTACCGAATGCAGTGTCGCTTTTGATGAGGCATTTTGTAGGCGATGCTCCCGACCGTTTAAAAGTGGGAGCCGTTGCCGGGAATGTTAAGGTAGGTAATGAAGTAAACCTGCTCACCAGGTGGCAATCAATTGAGTATATAAGCAGTCAGAACTTCGACCGCAAAGCGTTTGCTGCACTGAACGCCATCATTGTTGTTCCCGGAGCTATCGGTGCATTTCGTAAACAGGCTATTGAAGATGCCGGCGGTTTTACGGTAGATACGCTTGCGGAAGATTGTGATCTTACCATAAGAATTTTACGTTGTGAGTATACGATAGAAAATGAAAACAAGGCTCTTGCGCTTACGGAGGCGCCCGAAACGCTGAATATGTTCATCAAGCAACGTTTCCGCTGGAACTTTGGTGTAATGCAAACCTTTTGGAAACACCGGGATGCATTTTTTAATCCGCGGTATAAAGCGTTAGGCTGGATTGCCTTACCTAATATTTTGATTTATCAATATATCATTCCATCGGTTATCCCACTTGCTGATTTTTTTATGATAGTGGGTCTGCTAACCGGTAATGCAGCCAAAATTGGATGGTACTACCTGATTTTTATGCTGGTAGATGTAGCCATAGCAATACTGGCTTTTAGTTTTGAAAAAGAGAAGCTTAGCAAACTGGTTTGGCTCATTCCTCAAAGGCTGGTATGGCGATGGCTGATGTGGTATGTGTTGTTCAAGTCGATACGACGGGCGATAAAAGGCGAGTTGCAAAACTGGGGAGTGCTTAAGCGTACGGGTAATGTAAAAGATATTGTTAGTGCGTAGAAACAGGATTTACAGGATTAGAAATAATTTACAGAATTTCGTGCATAGAAATTCTGTAAATTATTTCTAATCCTGTAAATCCTGCTAAAAAAACGTCGCTAATCAAGCGACGTTTAAACCCTAAAACCCCACCCCGAACAGACTTTATTGTGGTTTCTTATTTTCTTTATAACGCTTATCAAGGGTACCATCCTTTTTAACATGCGTATTGGAATTGGTAGTGGCATCATTGGCTTTATAGCGCTTGTCAGGAGTGCCATCCTTCTTTAACGGCCCCGTAGTAGTGGTAGTAGTAGTTTTGGTAGTAGTATTATTTGAAGAAGCATCCTTCTTCACCGTTTTCTGGGCTGGCTTTGCGGGAGCCGTTTGCGCCAGAGAAAATGTAGTAAAAGCCAGTAGCATGGACGCAGCAATAATTAATTTTTTCATTGTCATTACGGTTTGTAAGTTGTTTTCTAAATGAATTACTAAGTTGAACAAGTATTTTGCAGATAAGAAATTTCGCGAGGTAGTTAACCAGTGCTTAACAATCCTGAAACCGGCTGTCTGTCTGCAAACCACATCCACTTAACTTGCGTTTAACAACATTTACCATAACTAGTCGGGAAATGATACCAATTTTGGCTTTGGTTTAAATTGTATTTATGCGTTCAGCAACTTTAAAATGGATCGTGTTGGTTTCAACCCTGCTGGTTGCTGTTATCATAATCGTTCAGCTATACTGGTTGGTAAAAGTGTACTCGCTGGAGGAACGCCAGTTCGATACCAATATCATTAAAAGCATGCGGGGCATCTTTGAAGATATGGAACTGGTAGATTCTCCCGCCATTGAATTAAAAAAACTGATAGAGCAACAGGATGCCAATACTTTCCTGGTAAGGATAGACAGCATACCCCCCAGGGATACCTTAAAATACTATCTTACCAATGAATTACAGGATTTTGGAGTGCTGGCTGATTGCCGGTTGTCTGTATATGACGACAGTTTAAGAAAGTATGTTTATGAAGACTACATTCCCACAGCGGCATCAAAACATCCGTCAAGTGTAGGAACCAATCAGGCTGCCATTCTAAAAGATTATCCTTATATCCTTTTATATTTTCCGCACCGTGAACAGTACATATTGTCCGAATTAACATTTTGGTTAGTTGCCACCATTTTATTACTCATATCACTGATAGCCTTTGCCGCAAGCCTGTTTTACTTATACCGACAGCAAACATTAAATGAGATACAAAAAGATTTCGTCAACAATTTTACGCACGAATTCAAAACACCCCTGGCCGTAATCAAGCTTGCGGCTGATGTATTGATCAATCCGTCGATTGTTAAACAACCTGAGCGTCTTATAAAATACAGCAGCATTGTTAAAGAACAAACCGAACATTTACAGCACCAGGTAGAAAGATTGCTAAAAACAGCCGCCAGCGATAACAACAAACTGCAGTTGGAAAAAGAGATTTTTACACTTAATGAACTGGTGAACGATGTACTTCACCAGATTGACCCGATGATACGGGAAAAAGAGGTAAAAATTGAACTTGACCTGGAAGAAGATAATATTCAGATATTTGCAGACAGATCTCATATGGCTATGGTGCTCATCAACCTGCTCGAAAATGCAATTAAATACTCCGACCGACCGCATGTGGTTATCAAAACGGCAGGACTCAATGACGGCTTTTCCATCTCAGTAAAAGATAATGGAGTGGGAATAGAAAAAAAATACACCAAACATCTTTTCAAGAAATTTTTCCGCGTTCCTACCGGGAATGTTCATAATGTAAAAGGGTTTGGATTAGGCCTTAACTTTGTTAAAAAAGTAGTGGACACACACCGCGGAAAGATCGTTGTAAACAGCTTGCCCGGCATCGGAACCGAATTTAAAATTTTACTTCCCAAACAATAAAACTTCTTTAAATGGAACCCAAAGCAAAAGTATTACTGGCAGAAGATGATGCTACCCTCGGATACATTATAAAAGACAGTTTGCAGGAAGAAGGTTACTACGTAGTAC
>CAXTDO010000407.1:0-6075 GCA_964242315.1 uncultured Flavihumibacter sp. | reverse complement strand
GCTTCGCATCTTAATTGAACGTCCCCTCCTTGAAAAGGAGGGGAACCGTTACGCGTTTATCAGTTCTTACCTCACTAGCATTTGCCTATCGGGTTTTAGATCCAACCCAAACCTGGTCACTACCAATTAGGATTCTGTCCCAAGTTCGCATTCAGGTTGGTTTCCTTCTGGGGAATCGGCCATAGATAATGACGCGATTTATCAAAAACCCTGTTGAAGGCAACCGATTGAACGGTTACCAGTTGGCCGTTGCTTACATAAGTGATTCCGTATACCGGTCCTACCATTACGGTCTCTGCAATCTTCCAGCGGCGGATGTCAAAAAGCCGCTGCCCTTCAAAGGCCAACTCTACTTCTCTTTCATGCCTTACTATGGTGCGCAAGGCAGCCTGCGACTGCCCGGTGGGTATGTTTGGCAGTTTAACGTCGTCTCTTTTATTGCGTACGGCATTTATGGCGTCATATACTGTCTGATCAAGCTGGTTCAATTCTATCTTCGCTTCAGCATACGTTAACAACACTTCTGCATATCGCAGTAAGATAATATTAATACCACTGTTTGTGGGATTGGCAAAATCTTCCGTATTGATGTACTTTTTTATATTATAGCCGGTGGTGGAAGCAATATAAGTATTTCCAATTGCATCGGCAGTACCGCTGGTTGGGTTAGGTCTGAATGCTATTCCGCTGGGAAGCAGATCTCCATCCAGAAAAATGGAAAAGCGCATTCGCGGATCACGCTTCAGGTAAGGAGTGTACGGATCGAAACCACTTGTAGGGTCGGTAATGCTTTTACCATCCAGTGTTTCATAAGCGTCTGCTATAACTTTTGTGGGTACATAAGTACTCTGGCTGTTTTTCTGGCTATAAGACCCGATCAGGTAAAAGATATTGTTGGAATAACTGTCTTTTATAAATTCTTTGTCGAGTATTACTTCCTTATTATTTTCGGAAGCATACAAAAATAATTTTTGATATGATTCCAACAAGGCATAGGTGTTGGATTTCATTACCTGGTCAGCCGCATCAGCAGCAAGCTGGTAGCGTCCGGCAAACAGATCTGATCTTGCTTTCAAGGCCAGTGCAGCGCCTTTTGTTATGCGGCCTTTGTCTGCGGATCCATAAGTGGCAGGCAGCAGTGCTGCGGCTTCGGTAAGTTCTTTGTCAACAAAATCATATATCTGGGATATGGGTGCACGTTTCAATGCTGATGCTTCGGCAATGGTTACCGAAGTGGTTACAAGCGGCACATCCCCAAATAATCCTGCTAATTTAATATACTGGTAAGCCCGCAATGTTTTTGCCTCCCCTGAATACTGATTAATGAGGGTGGTATTGGTAGTAGGAATTTTGCCTACGTTTTCAAGAAAATAATTTGCAGCTCTTATTCCTCTGTAGGCAGCCTGCCATTCGGTGTATACTTTGGCGCTTGAGATGTCGTAGGTACCCAGTTCAATATACGCCTGTACATCGAAAGGCTGGTTGGTATGGGCAATATCTGTTAACGCATCCCAGCTAATAACGTTTGTGCCATCAAGATCGGTGTATAGCGCGTTCACTGCAAGTTTTGCATCATTCTCCGTTTTCCAGAACAGGTCGGTAGCTAGCCTGTCATTTGGCACGGTGTCAAGCAATTCTCTCTTGCAGGAGGAAAGAACCAGTAAAAAAACAACGATGTATAAATTATAAACTTTCATGACTCTTTTTTTTTCATCAGGTAAAACAATTTAAAACTGAAGGTTTAAACCGAAAGTGTACAGAGCAGTTTGAGGATAATACACTGCTCTTCCGGATTCAACTTCCGGGTCAAGGTTCCATTCATTGAGCTTTGAAATGGTAAAGATATTGGTAGCCGATACGTACACGGTGGCCCTGCTCATGTAGGCCTTTTTAGTTAAAGCGGCGGGCAGCGTATAACCCAGTTGTACATTCTTTAGCCGAACATAAGAACCATCAAACACCATCCTGTCTGAGGTGGCAACATTGCGCAAATCGAATTTCAGCGGCCGTGGAAAGCGTGCCCCTGGATTATCCGGTGTCCAGTAATTATCTGTATATATTTTATGAGTGAAGCCCTCCTGGTTGCCCATTTCGGCAAGTGCACCGGCAATCCTGGTATCTACTTTTGCGGCGCCCTGGAAAAGGATATTCAGTTCAAAGTTTTTAAAGCTAAAATCACCATTTAATCCGAATGTATATTTAGGAAAAGTTGAACCGATATTTGTCATATCATTTGCATCGATCTTTCCGTCGTTGTTCAGATCGAGGTATTTAACATCGCCGGCTTTTGAGTTGGGTGAAAGCGTGGGGTACTTACTCACTTCATCCTGCGACTGGAACAAGCCACCTGTTTTGTAGCCCCATAGTGTGTTCACCGGCAACCCTGTTTTGATAATATAACGGGGATCAATGTCCGAACCGGTGATATAAGGTCCGGTGCCTTTAAGGTCTACAACTTTGTTATTGTTGATACTAAAATTACCGCTGATGCTGTACCGCAATCCGGGCGCTCCGTTTTTACTCCGATACGTTGCGGAAAATTCAAATCCTTTGTTTTCCACTGAGCCGGCATTTTGTGGTGGAGCGGTGAGGCCTACTGCTGCAGGTATATCAAGATTCAACAGGATGTCTGAGGTAAGCTTTTTGTAATAATCAACGGTAACAGTTAAACGGTTATTTAAAAATGCGGCGTCAAGTCCCAGGTTAGTCTGAGTAGTTGTTTCCCAGCCCAACTCGGCGTTGGCAAGGGTTGTTGGTCGGTAGCCCTGAACAGGCAGTCCGCCGAAGGTGTAGGTGGTTAAGCCTAACGATGCGTAGTAACTGTACAGGTCAACAGACTGATTGCCGGTGCTGCCGTACGATCCGCGGAACTTCAGGTCGTTGATGGTTTCATGCAGCGGTTTCCAAAAATTTTCTTCCGATATACGCCAGCCCGCAGAGAACGATGGAAAGAAACTATAGCGCTTGTTACCCGTAAATTTAGAGGAGCCATCATACCTTCCGTTTGCTTCGAAAAGATATTTTCCATCAAAGGCATAATTCAATCTGCCAAAATAAGAGCGTAAGCCAAAGGCCGCATCATTACCTGAATTGCTTTTTGTTCCATCGTTGGTTCCCTGACCGATGGATTGAACATCGTTGTTATAGAACCTTTCGCGGTAAGCTGTTAGAAATGTTTGTGTATTGTCTATTTGCGAATATCCTGCCAGGGCTTTTATTTCGTGTTTGCCAAAATCTTTCTCGTATGTCAACAGGTTATTAATCGTATACTCGCGCAGGTTGTTTCTTGTTTCGGTCAGGCTGTTGTTAGCAACGATCTTGGTAATGTTCGTATTCTTGTCTACGTTGGTGTATGAGTTGGTAAAATTCTTTTGTTGGGTAAAGGTCATTCTTGCAGCAAACTGAGTAGAAAGTTTAAGCCCTTTTACGATTTCCCATTCTCCTCTTACATTTCCTAAAAGATAGTCGTTGTACTGGTTGGATACGCCTCCTTTTTCAATATACATTAACGGATTGTTTCCCTGCGGACTGAGGCCATAAGTACCATCAGCATACTTTGGAACCGCCCACAAAGAGCCATGCAAGAAAAAATTAAACGGCTCTACTATCGATGTCTTTGAATTGTTATACCGGTATGTAAGGTTTGCGCTGAACTTTATTTTCTGAGAGGCATTGAAGTCGGTGTTGATGTTCAGCTCACGTATCTTATCATTAAAGTTGGTAAGAAGCCCGCCCTGATCGAGATAGCGCAGGCTCATACGTGCCCTTATTACGTCGTTGCCACCGGCAACTGCAAAGCTGTGGTTCAGTTGGGGGGCAGTATGCAATACGGTTTGGAACCAGGTATTGGGCAAAGGATATTTTTCCCTGTCGGTAGCAGTGATCCAGTTTTGTATTGATTGATCCTTAAACCGGTCGGGAAGCACTGCTCCTGCATTGGTATAAGCTATTACCTGTTCTTTCATATAGGAAGCCAGATCCATCATCTCCGGATTGTTGATGGATTTTTGAATGGCGTAATATCCATTGTAGTTCACCGTTAGTTTATTTCCTTTTGCCCTTTTTGTGGTGATGAGTATCACACCGTTGGTTGCTCGTGATCCGTAGATCGCTGTTGAGGACGCATCTTTCAACACAGAAACCGATTCAATATCATCGGGGTTGATGTCGGTAAGCCGTTGTTCAATACCATCTACAATCACAAGCGCATCGTTTTTTCCCAGGTCGTAACCGCTGGTGCTGGCACTGTTGATGTTAAAGGTGGTGATGCCCCGTACGCGTATGGTGGCGTTAGATCTTCCGGGCGATCCTCCCCTGTCGAGAACGGTAATGCCTGGCGCAAGCCCCTGTAATGATTGTTGTACATTAGAGACAGGCCGCCTTGTTAAATCGCCGCCGCTGATCTGCACTACGGAATTAGTGAGACTTGTTTTTTTCTGCGTTCCGTAACCTACTACAACTACGCTTGACAGTTCGCTCGTACTTGATTCCAGCGAAATGTCAAGCGAGGCGCTTTTACCCAGCTTCGTCTCATAAGGTGAGTAGCCAACAGAAGTTACCACGATGATTTCGCCTGTACGGGCATCTATTGAAAATTTGCCTGCCGCATCGGTATTAGTTCCTCTTGTGGTTCCCTTAACCGACACTGAAGCACCTGCTACCGGCGATCGGTCCGAAGCATTTATGATAGTGCCGGTTACCTTAGTTTGTGCTGACAGGGAGCCGGTGTAAATAAATGCAATGAAGGAAAATAGCAGTTTACGTATGGTATTTGTCATGAGTTTTGGCATTAAGATTAGTGAGTGCGTGGCGCATCGGGTGATTGCCGGCAAAAGTTACAAATTTGTTGCTAGAATCGACACACAAACGATTGCGTTATTTTAAATGAAGTCTGGGTGATAATCATTTATTTAATGTCGGAACTGTTGATGGAAATGAAACCGCTGACTAATTTGATAAATCACAACGAACAAATCATAACAATCAGCGGTTTCTTTTCCATCAACGGTTCAGACATCAACGGTTAACACATCATGGCCGACAGTATGAAACCTTTCCTGTTTAAAAATCAGTCAGGCATCATTTCTGTGATGATGGTTATCTGCAAATGCTTTCCTATCGATGGCTCGCCGGCTCACCGAATAAGGCACTGAAAGAACCGTTTAATGTGGTATTATCCGAACAATGTGCCAGGGTATTTCCAACACTTAATAATCAACGGTAGATTTTAACCAGCAATCATTACATGAAACAATCAAACCCCTTGTATTTTCTGCGAATCAACAGAATAATTATACTTTTCATGTTGCCTTAAAACCACAATATGCATCCGGCGCTTCCTGGAGTACAACTATTGCAACAATTTAAAAAGCGTATAAGCAACTGTATCCTGACAGTGATTTTAGTTATGAATTTTTTAACGAGGGCATTGGAAAATTTTATAAAGCTGAACATAATATTGCAAACTTGCTGAAGTGGGCAACAGCGCTTGCTATTTTTATCAGTTGCATGGGATTGTTGGTACTGGTGATATACACAACAAGCAACAGAAGAAAAGAAATAGGCGTGCGTAAGGTGCTGGGCGCAAGCATATCAGAAATTGTGCAGCTTCTATCTATGGATTTTATCAAATTGGTGATGATTGCGTTTTTGTTTTCAATTCCAATTTCATGGTGGCTCGCGTACAACTGGCTTCAGGATTTTACTTACCGCACAACCATTAGCTGGTGGTTATTTGTTTTAAGCGGATTTTTAATGATGACAGTTGCTTTAGTAACACTAAGTTTTCAACCAATACGGGCCGCCGCTGCTAACCCGGTACATAGCTTTAGAACGGAATAACCGGGCCGGAAACATTAAAGCAATGAAGAAAGTTTATTGTTTGAAGAATTTATAACAGTATTATTGATACAGGTTTTGGCATTGGCAAGATATTCCTGTTCCAGCATCAATGCTTTGCGGAATAATATGTTGGTTTCAATATGAATATGCTGGTGAAGGTCGTTATCAAATTCATGTAACCACTGTAATACCTGGTTATAGAACGAATGGTCAACAGAGGGCTTAGCGTAGTTA
>CAXTDO010000406.1:0-6077 GCA_964242315.1 uncultured Flavihumibacter sp. | reverse complement strand
GAGGAGGAAACACAGAGGGCGCAGAGGGTTTTCTCTGCGCCCTCTGTGTTTCCTCTGCGCCCTCTGCGGTTAAAAAAAATCACCAACAGTTCCAGCCTCCATCAACATGAAGGTTCTGCCCGGTGATGTAAGAGGCAGCATCTGATAACAAAAACGCAACAGCACCAGCAATCTCCGAAGAGGCACCTACACGCCCCATCGGACTTTTCTTCGCAAGCCGTTTGATGAATTCAGGATTGCTTGCGAGTATCGTTGGATTTGGAAAAGGGCCCGGTGAAATGCTGTTGAACCGCACGTTGCTCTTACCCCAGTGTACGGCCAGGTAACGAACCATCTGAATGATTCCCGCTTTAGTTACGCCATATTCAACAGGGTTCTTGTTCATGGGCAGTTCATATAACTGCGGATCGGGCGACAACGAACCATACATACTTGCAAACAACACCATACTGCCTCTTCCCAGTTCAGCCATCAGTGTACCTACTTCCCTTGCCAAAATAAATGAGGCCGTTAAACTACCGTGACTCACATCGTCAAAGTCCTGCGCTGTTAGGTCTTCCAGCAATTTTGCGGTGGAAGCGTACGTTAAGTTTACCAGTCCGTGAGGAACACCATATTTACCAACATTTACCAATACAAACTCTTTCATCAAATGACAATCGTACACATTAAAGCTGGCAGCGTTCACCCTACCGGTTAACTGTTCCTTTTCAATAAACTGCCGGGCGCGGTCTTCCATGTCGATACAAAGCACTTTCGCTCCGGCAGATATCAGCAGACTTATGGTGGCCTGTCCCAGGTACCCGGCACCACCAAAGACCCAGATGTATTTTCCATGAAGGGTTAAGATCTGTGATCGGTCTTCCATATTTGATGTTGTTACCTGAATTTATATACGCTGCCTGAAGCAGGTGCACTCGTTGGCTTTTACACTTTCATGCCGCCATCCATTACTATATTTTCGCCATTGATATAAGCGCCCGCCTGTGATGCCAGCAACACTACCAGCCCTTTAATATCGTCGTGGTTTGCCATTCTTTTAAGCGGCACTTTTTTACTGTAGTTGTTCACAAATACTTCCGGCTGATGATTGAATAATCCACCCGGACTAATACAGTTTACCCGGAGATTTTTGCCGGCGTACACCCGGGCCAGATAGCGGGTAAGGTTTAGTAGTCCGCCATTATGAAAGAAGTAGTCAGGTGGCGGTATACCCATATCGGTACCTTCATAATTAGAGAGGTCTGGGCCATACATGCCGAATATAGAACCGATATTAACGATGCTGCCGCCACCGCCCTCTCCTATCAATGCAGCCATCTCACGCAAAATATCCATCGAGCCGGTTGCATTGATACGCATGGATTCTGAGAAATCGTCTATCGCTCCATCGTAGCCTTTCATGGGCCTGGACACGGCGTTGTTAATAAAGACATCCAGTTTTTTAAACTTTTCGAAAATAGTCTTTTTAAGGTTGATCACCGATTCATGATCACCCTGATCAAGTGGCAAAGCATGCACATCCAGGTGTTGATCTCTGAAATGTTGCGCTACCTCCTCTGCATGCTTCAGGTTTCTGGAAGCAATGATAACGGTCCCATCTGCTTCAGCCAGTCCTTCCACCATGCATTTCCCGTACATGCCGGCACCCCCGCTGACAAGGATGATTTTATTTTTCAGACTGAGCAATTCTTTTACATGCATAATTGTACGTATGATAATGGTGTTGGTTTCGTGTTCTGCTATCAGCTATCGGCTGTCAGCTGACAGCTAATTTAAGTGAATGGTGGCGCCGCCCTGTTCCAGGCTTTGCCGGGCGGCAATCAAAGTGCGGATCACATTTTCCGTTCTGGCAAAGTCAAGTCTTGGCCTGCCTTCATGAACGGAACGGATAAATTCTATGATGTTATCGCGGAACATGGAATAGGAGTTTTTAATTTCTATCAATCGCCAGCCGTTCTGACCGAACACGGACACCTGGAAGGTTGCTGCGATATCCATGAACAGATTTACCAGCACCTGCAGGCCGTCTGCAAAGGTGAGGTGTACGATGTCTTTTCCTTCTTCACTGATATGTTTTACAGTGGCCGGCTTTGCTTCATCCAACAGCATAAAAATGCATTCAAGCATGTGAACGCCATAATTCATCCAGTCTTTCTTGCTTACTGCCGTGATAAGCTCCAGTTTACCCAGTGATGGAAATTCAATTTTGGTATTCAATGCTTCCACCGAATAGCGCATTGAGGAGCATGACATAATAAGTTTGCCATTGGCTATTTCATGGGAGAAATAGTCGAGGTCCTGATGATTCGACGCGAGCGGCTTGTCGATAAAAATGGGTATGCCCGCATCTATAAATGGCCGGGCCATGGTTACATGATTTTCGGTGTCGCTGCGCGTGAGGATGATGGCATCTACCTGGCTGATCATATCTTCATAACGGTCAACAACGACCGAGATTCCAGACGATGCGGCAATGCTTTCAGAAATGCTTCTTTCCTGACACCATACATGCGTTACACGTGCATCGTTAATACCAAGGGTATCTTTATTGGCCTTTAAATAAGCCGCCACACCGGGATAGCCGATCTTTATAATCTCATTGCCATCAAACCGGCCGTTAATAATGGCTGACCATGAATAAGGGTGCGCATTGCCTTCCGTCATGCCAAGTATGCCGATGTTTATCATGTTGTTTTGTTGTAATGGAGAATCAGGTCGTTAACTTAAAAAAATATTCAATATTCAACAATCAATGAACAATATTCAATATAATACTGAAGTGGCTTATCAACATTCCTTAATTAAAATTAAAAAATGAATATTGATTATTGAATATTGAATATTGAATATTTCTTCTTAAGGAGTGACCAAAAAGGCCTGAAAGGCCGACATAGCTTAGCGATGGGCAACGCCCATCGGCAAAAAGTGGTTGCAACAAAGGCCTGAAAGGCTGGCATATTGACCGTTGATAATCATTCCTCGTTAGTATGCCGCCCCTCTAGGGCTTTGATGTATGTGCTTCAAATCGATGGACGTTGCCCATTGCTGAGATATGTCGGCCTTTCAGGCCTTTTTAGTCACCCTCAATCGTCATTATCTATTTCAACCAGCCTTCCCTGTCCCACTTCGGTAAATCTAAAAATGACGGATCGGGGTAGGCTAATCCTTCCGCCTCCTTTAATAAAGTTGCATCAAAATATTTACCATTGGCCGCTGCTATGGATTCCTCCAGGTAATTCAGTTTATCAATACCTACCAGTATAGACGAAACCTGCGGGAATGACAAAACAAAACGCGGCGCCAGGGTTGATAATTTTATATTCAGCCGTGCTGTGAGTGTATCATAGGTTTTTATATGACGTTCCACATCTGCCAGTACAGGATGTAAATTGTTGCCTTTTTCCGTCAGCAAACCTTTCATCAAAACGGATCGGATGATTAAGCCCATGCCCCTGGAATGAATCTTAGCAAACAAAGCGGCATGGCGCTGATCCATCAGGTTAAAAGGTACCTGTATCACATCCCAGGCACCGGCTTCAATTGCAAGTTCGGCCTGCAGGGTAGTATACACAGACACACCGGTTGCTTTGATTACGCCCGATTGTTTAAGCGATGTAAATATACTCCGTACATCAGGGTTGGAAATAATTTCTGCAGTTCCCTGGTGCAACATGTATACATCTATATAATCGGTTTGTAAAGCTTCCAGACTGGTTGCCAACGATGCTTCAATATTTTGTCTTAATTCGTCATAAGGTGGAATAATACCCTGGCTGTTTTGAAAATACCTGCATTTAGTTGCGATCACAACATCGCTCCTGTGTAACTTAAACGCTTTACCAATCAGGCTTTCGCTCGTGCCGTATACGGGAGCGGTATCATAAAAATTGATGCCCGATTTTAAAGCAGTTTGCAGCAGGTGAATGGCTTCGGTTTCCGTAGGCATGTCATCGGGAGAACTACCTAAACCATAACGCATGCCTATTTCCACACAGCCGAATGCCACTTCTGATACTTCTAAACCGGGGGCTCCTAACTTTCTTTGGATCATAAGAAATGCTCTTTTTTTATCAGCTATCAGGAGGAAAGCTTATGTCGCTTAACGCTACTGACAGTAAATAGCTGACTGCTGCCTGCTGATAGCAAAATAACAGTTAACTTTTAGTACTCGAATTTTTAAAACGGGTCATCAGTCCATTGCAGTAAGCAGACATGCCTACCACGTCTGCACCGATATTAATAAACTGGTAACCCATATCTTTAAATTCGTCAAGCCTGTCGATGCTGCCGGTTGTAGCTGCGAACTTGCCGTGTTTTTTGGCTACTTCTGCTACCTTTTCTCTTGCTGCTGTTAGTAGTGGATTGTTCCAATCGCCCGGTGCGCCAATGCTCTGACTAAAATCACCAGGACCAAAAAACAGCATATCAAAACCATCCAGTTCTGCTATTTCATCCAGCTCCGGCAACGCCTCCGCATCTTCAATCTGAAATACAACAAAACGCTGGTCGTTGGCTTGTTTTAAATACTCGTTGAAATCGAGGTTGGTATAGCTTCCGTCTGCACTTCCGCCGTCAATGGCACGGCGTCCGATGGGATGAAAGCGTGTCATTTCTATGATCTTTTTCGCATCCTGAACACCCATAACGTGGGGCACCAGTATGCCGGTAGCGTCGAGCTCTAACGGTTTCACGTAATCGCTGTAGCTGCCTCTTGGAATGCGAACCATCAGATCGGTATCATACGCTTTGGTGGCCCACACGTGTGAACTGTAGACAGACCAGTCCTGCGCGAGGTGCTCCCTGTCTACCCACACACAATCGAAACCGTTCATGGCAGCAAGTTCAGATGAAACAGCGTCAGCGATATTCACTTTAAAGCAACTGGCTGTCTCGCCTGAACGCAGCTTCTTCAACACTTTACTTTCCCTCATCTTCATCATTGGCATGTTACAAGATAATTTTAAAGTTCAAAAGTAATTTCGAATTGCAGTCGGGAATGCTACTTTTTAATGCTTTTATAATACTATTCTTCAAGTGCTATCCCGGTACAACAGTATATCATATCATTACAATAAATTTATCCTGTTTATGACGCCTTTACAAAGCAATGAGATAGTTGGCACCTGGGGCACGTTACTGTTACCGTTGCAGAAAGATGACAGCATTGATTATGTAAGGCTGGCTGCTTCTATTGACGCATTGATAGCGTCGGGCGTTAGCGGAATATATTCGAACGGCACAGCCGGAGAATTTTATAACCAGACAGAACAGGAGTTCGACAGGATAAGCACATTACTTGCAGTAAAGTGTACCACAGCTGACATGCCATTTCAGATCGGCTGCTGCCACATGAGCCCAGTGATATCGCTGGAGCGGCTTCAGCGTATTAAGGCCCTTGCACCTAGCGCCATCCAGGTAATTCTGCCGGATTGGTTTCCGCCCACAATGCCGGAAATCATTAGTTACCTGCAGGTAATGGAAGAAGCGACTCATCCGATAGGAATGGTATTGTACAATCCGCCGCATGCTAAAAGAAAATTGATTCCGCAGGATTTTTATGAGATCATGCAGTCGGGTATTAAGTTGGTCGGCTGCAAGGTTTCTGGTGGCGATGCACAGTGGTATGCCCTGATGAAACAACTGGTTCCTGAACTGTCTCTTTTTGTTCCGGGTCATCATCTTGCTACCGGTATTCTGCATGGCGCCAGTGGTTCTTACTCCAACGTTGCCTGTATCAATCCTAAAGCTGCCCAGAAATGGTATTACCTGATGCATTCGAATATGGATGATGCGATGGAACTGCAGTCCAGGATTCAATTGTTTCTAACCAACCACATTTTACCGTTGATAACGGAGGAAAAATATGCAGACCCTGCGATTGATAAATTCCTCGCCGCTATAACCGGCTGGTCAGACACCGGTACGCGGATGCGGTGGCCTTACAGATGGGTAGATGAAAGTAGGATAGAAGGCGTTCGAAACGCTTGCAGACAGATCATTCCGGAATTTTTTGATTTTTAGTTGATGTGTGTGTGCTTTGCAATTTTCAAAATTGCATTTGCTGCCGCCACCCG
>CAXTDO010000405.1:0-6098 GCA_964242315.1 uncultured Flavihumibacter sp. | reverse complement strand
TAATTACTCTCTAACCTCCGTAAGTGATGACTTTAACAGTTATGACCAGATCTTGAAGGGAGAACGGGTAGAGAAACCTGTTACTGTTATAAATTTGCTGGGTTCAATCGAGGGGGAGAGTGAGTTTGCAGTGACCGAAGAGGCTTACCTGGAACATTTTTTTACTACAATATCAGAACCCTCAGAGTCAGTTCCAAAAAACAGTCTAAAGAACCAGTATGTAGCCTACAAAACCAAGGGCTGTTCTTTTTTATATCTTGGATGTAACCATCCTACATGGTATACAAGGTATCTCGTTAGAGGCATTACCAAAAAGCGTTATCAGGATCACAAAAAACATCACAACTTTTTTATTGATGAACCCTTGATGGATAAGGCTGACAAGTCTTTTCTTAGTCAACACAGTTCCAATTTTTTCGATACAAATAATTTTGAGGATATTTTCAAAGAGTGGAAAATATCTTCCATCAACGGCAGAAATCTTTCTGAAAAAATCATTACTGGGCTTTGGAAAATCATCAATTTGAGGAGTAAGAAATCTCCTGTTTACGATGGCCTGGTTTTTATTTCTTATTATTTTAAAGATTCTATGTTAGCGGAAGCAATTAACAACAGATTTCAGTTAGATAGAATAGATAAGTTTTTTGATAAAGACAGTATTCATGCTGGTGAACACCTCGATCAGATAGAGGACAAAATCCGGCTCTGCAAAATATTTTTATGTTTAATATCGGATGAACTGCTCTCCGCAATCGGTGTAGGTAAATCTGATCCTAAAAAAATGCCTTATTCAGTAAAAAATGAATGGTCATTGATCGAGAGCAGGTATAAGGCAGAATATTTTTTTAATAAACGTGATACATCAACAATAAGTTTTAAAATTTTCCCATGTATTCTGGATGGAATGAACAACAAGGATGCAAGAATAGATGAATTTTTTCGGAACCAACGTATTTATCAACTGCCGTCGGAAATGGAAATTTTAATAGAAGATGTAAAAAGGGTTTTAAAAAAAAGGGCTACTGTACTAGTTGAAGTATAAATACTATTACAAATGAATACCATTTTCCCGTATTATTTAATCTTTCTTCAAAAATTGCGCATGCAACAATTTTTTCTTCATTCCTAAACATTCGTAGTTTGTAAAAAGCAATCATGGAGGATATTCTACAAAAAGTTGAAAGTTTTAATGCAGTTGAAGCTCCAGGTTCAGGCAATACTGAATCACTGGAGCAAAATCCTTATCCGGGACTTAACTCATATGATGAAGACAGGGAAAGATATTTTTATGGAAGGGAGAAAGAACAAAATGAGATCATACAGATACTGGATCTTTATTCACTATGCTTTTTAATTGGAAAATCCGGGATCGGAAAAAGCTCACTCATAAATGCGGGGCTGATTCCTCACTTTAAAAAAACATATTTTTTGCCGATTACCGTTAGGCTCAACTTTGATAATAAAGAAAACCTTTCGCTACAAGTAAAAAATATAATAGAGGAAAAGATAAAAGAAGTTGATGGACAAATCGTTCCATTTAAACAAATGGTATTGTGGGAATATTTTCAAAACTTGAAAATATTAGGAGGCTTTTTGAGTCCAGTAATTATTTTTGATCAATTTGAAGAAGTTTTTACCAGGGGTAGGGAAAGACCAGGGGAAATGAACAGCCTGTTGATGGAAATTATAGAATTGGCCGAAAATATGGTTCCTGATAAAGTTCAAAGAGAGTATGCTACAAGAGGCCAAACCATTCCTTCTAATTTTATCAAAGATTACCGAATCGTGTTTGCGATGAGAGAAGACTACCTTCCTCAGCTAACAAGCCTCCGAAAGTTTTTACCAACCTTGCGATACAGTATTTACCGCATTGAACAAATGCAGACTTCTGAGGCATTCCAGGCTGTTTACCAACCTGCTCAGCAGGCGAAAATATTAGATGAACCAACGGCGTGGGAAATCATCAGAAAATTGCCGGCGTCCAATGAACATGAATTCGACTTTTCTATGCAGGCTAATACTTCAATTCAAGAACTGAACTTTGAAGAACCAAAAGAAAGGTCCAAAAATTTAAATAAATTCAAAAAATTTTTTTATAAATTCTTTTTTTTCATCAAAGATGAAATGAAGCAACCGGGCAGCAGTACAGAAAATGAAAATATTGTTGCCAACAATTTATATGATAAGAATAAAAATATACCTACTAATAAAAGAATAGAACCATTTCTTTTAAACCTGTTCTGCTATACGTTGAATGAAGAAAGAAGATCTAAAAAAGAGGAAGCAGACAGAAAAGCAATATCAATAGAAGAAATAAGAAAGAAGAGTTTTAATAAATTGATAGAAGACTATTATAAAAACGTAACCAGGGTTCCATTCAGCTTAAATTTTTTTCAAGCCAATGTGCGGAAGGCAATAGAAAATGAACTGGTAACGCCAGATGGTAAATACCGCAAATTTTCTTCTATTAATGAATTTATTAAAGCCGGCAATTTACGAGATGCTGATATACGCCATCTGATTGATAAAAAAATTATCCGCCGGAAAAATCTCAATAATCTGGACTATTTTGAATTAATACATGACATACTCATTCCTGTAATTGTCCTTAACAGAAAGACAAGGC
This sequence comes from uncultured Flavihumibacter sp., assembly GCA_964242315.1. Lineage (GTDB taxonomy): Bacteria > Bacteroidota > Bacteroidia > Chitinophagales > Chitinophagaceae > JADCRZ01. Next base: position 3,472 of record CAXTDO010000405.1, on the reverse strand, counting down.
TTCTTAGAAAAAGAATCATAAATTTTTCATTTTTTTTATTGCTTTTGTTATTTATCGCTTTTTCATACTTAGAATACAGTTTAATCCAGGATCGGGCTAAACAAAAAACACAATCTGATCTGCAGCAGGCACTTGCCAGGCAAAAAATACGATCAGATAATCAGCATACACTTGATCTCGCAAAACAAAAGTCGAAATCGGATCTCGAGAACGCACTTGCAAATCAAAAAGCCGAATCAGATAAGCAGCATGCACTTGATCTTGCAGACCAGAAAGCGAAATTAGACAAAAAGAATGCACTTGCTGAGCAGAAGGCCGAACGGGACTTAAAGGATGCGCTTGCTGAGCAACGGGCTGAACAGGTAAAAAAAGATGTGCTTAATGAATTAAACGAACAGAGGAAAAAATCTAGTCAGGAAAGTATTCAAGCTGTTCAAAAGGCTGAAGACATCCGTATCCTTTTCACCCGTATTGCTGAAGCGAAAAAGCTTGCCATACTTTCAAAAACAGCTTTATCAGATGCACAAAAACTAAACTTAGCCAGGCAGGCATACGACAGCATCTACAATCAATCTTTTACAGACGAAAAAACATCTTTTTTCCCTGAAGTGTTTGAAGCTTTGAGTCAGGCAAATATCAAGAAGTTTTCGAAAGCGATTTTAGGAAATTATACGCATGGAAACACGCTTTTTGAACGCGATAACAAATATTTTTTGTTTCAACCCTACACGGGAATTAAAGATGAAAATGGTATTATTTTGGTAAAAGACACTAACCTTCTGCAACAATGGATTGACCCTAGCAGCACAATAGAAGCGTTCGTAAAACAGAGTTTGAATAAAAAGAGAATCAATAAAATTTTTGTTCTCGGGAATTTAAGGACACATGCATTGTATGATTCCATTCCGCTTGCAGAAGATCAGGCTGTAGCCTCTTTTACTTATGATACAAAGAATCAAACATGCATATTCAGTACAAAATATCCGGCTACTGTTCAGGTTTTCAATTTACAATCAGGTATCCGCAAAACGCTTCTTTCACTTAATGATACGAAAGAATTCATTCTGTTAAATGAAACCTGGATTAACGACAGTAACACCCTGCTGGGCGTAAGCAACAAAGGAAGTTTATACTTGTGGGATGATTACAACTTACCGCAAAAATATCTTTCGAAACAACTGCCTTTAATTAAAAGTATCGTTTCTACTGTTTTTTATGAAAATAAAGGAAAGACGATCTATATAGGTTGTGAATCGGGAGAGATTTTTTCAGCTAATCTTCTAAACCAGGGGAATGATTTATCTATATTTTTTAGTTTCAGTGGTGCAAGGATAGTATCTATTAAGGGTAGTAAAGATGGAAATTGGTTGGCTTCGGGAGATGCACTTGGACAAATCGTTTTATGGAATTCAAGTTCTTCTAAAGTTCCCATCGATATCTTTGGGAAATCGAACAATGGAGATGTTCTTTCTTTTTTATTCAGTGCAAACGGAAAAGAACTCGTTATAAATAAAGGCAGCAAAAGATCTAGATCAGATGGCTCACTCTTCAAGCTCCCTTTGCAAATGAGTGAGATAATCAAATGAAAGGTTCCAGGTACTCAAAAAAGTAATATATACAATTATAAATCTATGATCCTAGGCATCAGGCTTTCGTATGCTTCATTAATCTTGTTCCTGTTAATTTCCGGAATCAATAATTCATATGGGCAAAAGCATAAATATAAAAACAGGTACAATTCAGATTGCGAAAGAATCTACGGCGCTATTAAAAATCAATACGACTCTGGCCATTATTATTTAATGGAGCAGGCGTTCTCTAAACTGGGTAATACCTGTAAAGGCGATTCTGATAATTATAGGAACATACTTGAAATAATGTACAATTACAGTCTTCAGGAAGGACGTACCAAAGAAGCAAATGAATACAAAGAATCTATAGATAGATTAAAAAGAACGGTTTATATTTCAAACGACTACAATGATAAGAATGAGTTTCCATTAAACGTCGGTATTTTAACAGGTTGGAATTTTTTGAAAAGCAGGAAGCCGGCTGCTACCAGTGGAATCATTTTTACAACCGGATTTAGAATTGGCATAAGGTCAGGTGTTTTATTACAAAAAGTGCCGTTTTATATTAACATTACCCGTAATCTGGATAATAACAACAGATACAAACCAGACGGATTTAGTTTAAAAACAACTGGCTCAATGTCTCTTTACACTATCCCGGTACTATTTGCCATTCCTTTTGGATTTAAAGATAATAATATAGCTGAAAACTATTATAATGATAATTGGATAACCACCAAACTCGGATTTTTGGTTGGGGTGTCAATTGATAAATTATTTTCAAGCTACATAAATGATTATTATTATGAATATGATTATGCATATGGTGTCAATCCAGCTAGCAATTCGGAATACCTGACATTTAAAACGAAAAGTTCTTCTGACTACATGGACAAAAAATTTTTTAAAACAAAAACTTTTGTTAATGCAGTAATTGGTTTGAATTTTCGTTTCAATACATCTTTACGGTCGGTAATTACCATTTTACCGCAATACTCTTTTGGTTTCAGTAATTTAAAACCACAGAACATAAACAATATCGCACGATCAAATATAGGCTCTGTAAACATTATATTAAGTTATAGAGTAATAGGGACATTTGCGAGCATCTATTGTTTTTAATTATGGAGGGTCATAAAATGAGGTCAGTAAAAGATACTGTAAAATTCGTGTTAAATCACGTTATTTCATCGCCAATTCGCTGATCAGCTCAGCTACCAGGGAAGTCCAACCCGTTTGATGACTGGCTCCGAGGCCATGGCCCTTATCACCGTGATAATATTCGTAGAATAATATAAGGTGTTCATTGCCCGGTTCCTGATAAAAGGAATTGTACTTGCCATGCAGGCGCCGCTTTCCTTCTTCATCCTGTTTAAAAATGTTGATAACGCGGTTACTTAACTCATTTGCCACCTGGTCAAGTGTGAGCTTTATGCCCGATCCTGTAGGACATTCTACCAGTAACGTATCGCCGTAAAATTCTCCATATTTCCGGATAGACTGAATGATAATGTAGTTTATAGGTATCCAGACAGGACCGCGCCAGTTAGAATTACCACCAAACAGGTTTGAGGTGGAATCTCCAGGATCGTACTTGATTGTATATTCTATATTATCTATGGTAACAGTATAGGGATTTTTTTCGTGATGTTTAGATAGTGCTCTGATACCTCCGTTTGAAAGAAACTCCTCTTCATTCAGCAAACGCTCCAACAAGTTGATCAGTCTTTCTCGCGGCACCAGCGATAATAATATTTGTTCGCCGTCTGTTCGCTCTTCGTTCGGCCAAAACCGGTGGTTCTTCAACCGGTAATTTTCAAACCAGGTGATGCGCTTTTTAAAATCGGTCAATTGATCAAGCGTTTTTTTCTCGATGATGGACACAGCAAACAGCGTTGTTA
>CAXTDO010000404.1:0-6111 GCA_964242315.1 uncultured Flavihumibacter sp. | reverse complement strand
GGTTAAAAAACACTTACAATCCAATGCGTCAATTCATACTTAACTTAACACTAGTATTAATCATATCTGTTCATTCATTTTTAAGATTTCATGACCCAGCTTATCCCTTTTTGTAGTGAGGTATTTCTCATTGTGAGGATTGGCGACCACTTCAATAGCTACTGTATCTACAATTTCTATCCCATATCCGGAGAGTCCTGCTCTCTTTTTAGGATTATTACTCATCAGCCTTAGTTTATTTATTCCAAGGTATCTTAGTATCTGAGCGCCTACACCGTAATCTCTTTTATCCATTGGGAAACCGAGGTGCAGGTTGGCCTCTACGGTGTCCATTCCTTCCTCCTGTAATTTATAGGCTTTTAGTTTATTAACAAGCCCGATACCTCTTCCCTCCTGATTCATGTACAAGATAACGCCTTTACCTTCGGCTTCTACCATTTCCATGGCCATGTGCAGTTGGTCGCCGCAATCGCAACGCAGGGAGCCCAGAATATCACCTGTAAAGCAGGAAGAATGAACACGCACCAGCACGGGTTCACCTTTTTTAAACTCACCTTTTATCAGGGCCATGTGCTCGTTGGTGGTATTTTTTTCCTTAAAAGAAATCAGCTTAAAATCTCCGTATCTGGTAGGCATATCTACCCTTACAACTTCTTCAATTAGGGAATCTATCTTCAGGCGGTATTCAATCAGGTCTTTGATGGAAATCAGTTTAAAGTCAAATTTTTTGGCAATTTCTTTAAGTTCCGGAAGCCGGGCCATCGATCCGTCTTCATTCATAATTTCAACAAGCACACCGGCGGCTTCAAAACCTGCCAGCCGGGCGAGGTCTATGGTAGCTTCCGTATGTCCTACCCTTCTTAAAACGCCGCCCGACTTGGCTTTAAGTGGAAAGATATGGCCTGGCCGTCCGAGATCTCCCGGTTTGGTTGTGGGATCAATCAAAGCAAGAATGGTTTTTGCACGATCACGTGCCGAGATGCCGGTTGTGCAACCGTGGCCCAGCAAATCAACTGAAACGGTAAAAGCGGTTTCATGAAGGGCTGTATTATTATTTACCATCATATCCAGTTCCAGCTCTTTACACCGTTCTTCTATAAGTGGAGCGCAAATTAAGCCGCGGCCGTTAATTGTCATGAAGTTAATAACCTCAGGAGTAACGTTTCGTGCCGCCGTAATAAAATCGCCTTCATTTTCGCGGTCTTCGTCATCAACAACAATAACAAGCTTCCCCTTTTTAATATCTTCTATCGCACTTTCAATACTATCTAACATGTTCGGTAATTTATAGTAAAAATAACAAATACACAGTGGTTAGGTTTAAAATAGTTTATTATGAAGGAATTGTGAACAAGCAGCGGTTATAATTTAAACATTGCCTAAGCTATGATTATGTGAACTTTTAACAATTGATTAATTAAATCACTTTCTTTGCCAAATAAACTAAAACTTATGTCCAAATTGAGAATGTTGCTCTTTCTAACGCTTATTTGTTTTACTTCTGTGGTTACAGTAGGTCAGGTTACGTCAAGTAGCATGAATGGATTTGTGAAAGGCACCGGAAATCAATTTTTATCGGGTGCAACAATTACAGCTACCCATACACCTACCGGCACTAAGTACACCACCCAAACTTCAACGGGAGGAAAATTCGATTTCAACAATCTGAATCCTGGTGGCCCTTATACTGTTGTAGTAAGTTATGTAAACTATGCGAAAATCACAAGGGATGAGGTTTATCTAACTCTTGGTGAAAACTCCAGGCAGGATTTTCAATTATCTACCCAGGTTACAGAGTTAACCACAGTAACAATAGCAGGCAACAGAAACCAAAGGCAGGGCAAAGGTGGAACAGAAACAAATATAGGCAGAGACCGTATGGCCAACCTTCCTTCAGTGAATCGTAACATAACCGATTATCTCAGGGCCGTACCACAGGCTAAACTGGCTTCTACAGAAGGTTCTATCAGCATCGCCGGACAAAATAACAGATACAACGCTTTTTATGTAGATGGCGCTTTGAATAACGACGTTTTCGGTCTGGCTGCCTCAGGAACAAACGGAGGACAAGCTAACATTGCACCTATTTCCATTGATGCTATTGACCAGGTACAGGTAGTAATTTCTCCTTATGATGTGTCGTTAGGAGGTTTCACCGGAGGCGGCATCAATGCCATTACCCGGTCGGGTACCAACACCATAACAGGCTCTGCTTATTACCTGTTCAGGAATGAGCGGCTTTCGGGTAAAACGCCTACCGGACTTAAATCGGCAGCAACCCGGTACGGCCCATTTCAAAATAAAACTTATGGATTTCGTGTTGGGGGACCCATCATCAAAAACAAGCTCTTTTATTTTATCAACGCAGAGCTTCAACGTGATCAGAGGCCACAACCTTTTGACACTTCCAAGTATGGCGGAGCCACTAAAGGTCCGGCATTAGTTACCCTGGCCAACTACATAAGAAATACTTATAAGTACGATCCGGGAGGATTTATTGATAACCCTGAACAGGTAAAAGCCAATCGCATTGTAGGAAAAATTGACTGGAACATCAATGACAATAATAAACTGTCGCTAAGTTACCGGTATAACAAAGGAGAACGTTACAATACTTCTACCAGCTCCACCAGCACCATTAATTTTTATAACGACGGATACCTGTTCCCTACCGAAACGCATTCTGCTTCCCTGGAATTAAGAAGCACCGTTTCCAAGTCAAGCAGCAACAGGCTACTTCTTACTTACGCCAATGTAAATGATAACAGGGCGCCTTTAGGCCAGCCTTTTCCACGTGTTTCCATTACAGATGGTTCAGGTTCCATTGTTTTTGGATCTGAAAACAGTTCTACTATCAACCTGCTGACCCAGAAAAATTACAACCTGTTTGATGTATACCGCATTAATACCGGCAAACACAGCTTTTATTTTGGAACGGATAACGAACTGAATAATGCCTATAATGCTTTTATTCAAAACACCTTTGGCAATTACCAATACAGTAATATCAATGATTTTTATAATAATGCCAAACCAAGGCAATACCAGGTAGGATATCCGTTAATAGACAATGTTACAGATGAAACCACCAAAGCGGCCGCTAAATTCAAAACGCTTAAACTGAGTGTATTTGCAGGAGACGACTATAAACCTACTGATAACCTGACTGTAGATTATGGCATCAGGCTGGATTATTTTACTTTCATTACCGATCCGGCTACCGATAATTTTACTAATGATTCAGCGCTATCTAAATTTGCACGCTATTACGACCTGAAAGGCGCACGCTCCGGGTTAAAGCCAAATATACCCGTTTCCCTGTCGCCAAGAATCGGCATCACATACAGGATACCGGAAGAGAATATCACTATTCGTGGTGGCGTTGGCTTGTTTACCGGCCGTATTCCACTGGTATGGCCTGGTGGCATTTATAATAATAATGGTATCAACCAGGGTAGCTTTACAGCAAGCAGCTCTCAAAATCCTGCTGCACTCGACATTATACGTTTCCGTGCTGATCCTTATAATCAATACAGGGCACAGGATGTAAATATCAGCTTAACAAAAGGGCCGTTAAACCTGATCTCAAAAGAATTTAAGTTACCCAAGATATTCCGTACTTCCCTTGCCGTTGAAAAAAGCCTGGGAAATGGATGGACAGCTACCGTGGAAGGGCTATTCAGCAAAAACATCAACGAAACTTATTACACCAATTTGAACATACTTCCTCCTACGCTGGTGTCAAAAGGTCCCGGATCACACAATGTTTATCCTGCCCCTAACACCATACCTATTACGGCTAATGGACGAAATCCTTATGATAATGCCGTGCTGTTGTCCAATGCGCAAGGTGTGAGCAAGGGATATTCTTATAATCTTACATTTACTATTGACAAGCGTTTTACCAACGGATTTGCATTTAATGCGAATTACGGTTATGGAGACGCTGTAGTAGTGCATGAACCAACAAGTTCTGTTAATTACTCTCAATGGAGGTTTATGGAAACCGTTAACGGCAGAAACTTCATACAAAGATCGGTTTCCGACTTTTCACCTGGTCACAGGATATTTGCTTATGTAAGCAAAAAGTTCAGCTATGTTAAAGATCATCTGGCAACTACCGTTTCTCTGGTGTATACCGGACAATCAGGTGCACCATTTAGTTATGTATATGGCACCAACAGCGTAGTAAGAGATGCAGACGCTTCGGGCGGATTCAGTAGCGACCTTGTGTATGTGCCAACTACCTCAGATGTGTCTACCCTTGTTTTGCTAGACCCCGGAGCCACTACTACCAATACGCAGGCAGCGCAACGGGCAGCATTGAACCAATTCATTGATAACAATAAATACCTTTCCAGCCGTCGTGGTCAGTTTGCTGAACGGAATGGCGATCGTCTTCCATTTACAAATGTTATTGATCTAAAAATTGCACAGGATTTTAATATCAAGATTGGGAGTCAGCGTTAGCAGTTTCAGGTTACATACGATGTATTCAACTTTACCAACATGCTGAACCGTAAGTGGGGAAGAACTTACTTCCTGACAAACGATCAGTTCAGGTTATTGGAGTTTGTAAGTTATACCGCAGATCTTACGCCGCAGTACCGGTTTACTCAAACGCTTGCTCAGCCGCAGTCTGTAAACAATATCAGTACCAGTTCAGCACCTTCATTTGCACCGAGATGGACCAGCCAGTTAGGACTGCGTATTAATTTTTAATCCTCAGCCATTTGAACATTTTTTTAAACACAGAGAGCACAGAGGGAGAAAAAACAGAGACCGGAGAGGCCCTCCGCGATCTCTGTGTTTCCTCCCTCTGTGCTCTCTGTGTTTAAAAAAAATGTCTAAATTTAGTCACTACAATATTCTAGGTTCGCGTCCCCATCCCCATTTCAAAAATTCTCGCATGCCTTTAGCCCATGTTGCAATGTCATGCCTTCCTTCCTGCAACTCCAGGTATACAATATCATCAGGAACCGTATAACCTTTCTTTATTAACTCACTAATCAACCCGAGGGTATCATCAATAGAATCAATGATACCGTTATTGTTACGATCCATGGTTTCATCCAAAGCACCCGCTTCAAAAAAGAATTTTAACCCTGGCGTATAGTTGCCATTTCTTATAAGCGCGTGCATGATACGATCGGTATCTTCATTATAGCCGTCCTCAACATTTTTATTTCGCCACCATAAGGAACCGCTGAATACTCCGGCTATCTTAAATTCATCGGGATAATTCCAAACAATGTCTAATGCACTCAGTCCGCCTAAAGAAAATCCGGCGAATGATTGTTGCTTGAAAGATGTAATGCCATATTTTAGCTTTATAAAAGGAATCAGTTCTTCCCTGATAAAACGGGCATAGGACAGGGCTTTATAACCGCGCCCGAGATAATCCAGCACACCGGCAGTTCCATATTCCATTATCCTGTCGCCTGCATGAATTCCAACACATAGCAAAGGTGAAAGCTCATTGTTACCTGCTAACTCTTCCAGCATCCAACCGATCCCCAGTTCTTCCATATTCTGTCCGTCGTTGATCAGTAACAGGTCAATATCAGACAGGTTCTGATGTAAGGCTGATAAAAAGCATTCCACTGTTACTACTCGTTGCAATAGTATGGAATCAATCTTTTCAACTTCCCTTTTTATGCTTTGCTGGTTAATTAATTGCATAATTTAAATAATCAAATGTTGAATAAAACCGTAATAAGCCATACTTTCATTTATTGTGCCAGTTGATAACGTAATTTCCAGCTATCAGGTATCAGCTTTCAGGTATCGGGTGGAAACATTAAATATTGACCTGCTGATAGCTGATAGCATAAGGTAACTTTACGCCGGCCAGAATAATCAATTTGTTTTTGTGTTCATTTAAAAATAAATTTGGCAAACACTGTTAAATGCATCAGGTAGTCAGGATAGTGAGGCAGAATCAAATCAGCTTCAACCTATAATGTATTACTTGTTGTTAGCAGGCGACCCCCCACTGACTGAACATAATTTCATCATTTAAAAAAACAACATGAAAAAAATTGGCATTCTCTTCGGAAAGGAAAGAAGTTTCCCGATGGCATTCATAGACAGGGTGAACAGTAAAAACAT
>CAXTDO010000403.1:0-6113 GCA_964242315.1 uncultured Flavihumibacter sp. | reverse complement strand
GACTTTACCGAGATCTTCTGATGCGTACGGGAGCGCACGGCTTTCTGGGCAATGATTTCAACAGACAGCTTCCTGCTGTTTTCTTCTACAGTTACCGCTTGAAAGCCATGTGCAACGGTTAAAGGTATATCCGATATATCATGCGGCTTTATAAGCGTTGCTGTAATATAAGTATTTGGCATATGCGCCGCCGTTAGTTTCATGTCAATGGAGGCAGAGCGCTTGTCTACATTCACGTACTGGTAACTCACCACTTTATCTGTTTCCATGGTTACCAGCATCTTGCCGCTAAAAGGCGTTTTGAATAATACCTTGGCACTTTCCCCTGACTGGTAGGAAGATTTATCCGTCTGGATATCGATGCTTCCTTCGGTGTTTACTTCAAAAGAATTATTTTGCAAACCCCAACTTCCGTAACTGTAAAATGACCTGCTTACATAATTATTAACACCGGGAAGCGACACACGCACTTCGTATTCGCCGGGAGTACGTGGCGCAAATGAGTAATAAGTTTTTTCGCCTGATACCGGTATAATATTGCCCGAGACCAGCTTGTCCTGCTTCTGTGAATCATACCTGAAATAGCTTCCAGACTTGCTCAGCACCGTTCTGTATTCATGTTTGATCACTTTCACTTCTGCCCTGGCGCCATTTACCAACGCTTCATTTTTATCCACCACAATAATGGGAAATTTGATGCTTTGATTTAATGGATAATAGCCAAACTCATCTTCACCCAAACCAATGAAAATATCTTGAGTGTAGATGTCTGCAGAAGCGCGGCGGCTTACCGGGCGCCCGGTTTCATCAAACACGGTAGCAAAAAATGTGGTTTGCAAAACGCCGATATTATCATAGGTATCGGGCACTTTAAAGGATTCATGCGCATCACCGTTATCGTCTGTTTTTCCTTCTCTTACAATTTTATCAAAGAAGCTGTTCTGGTTGGCAAGATTGAAATTATACCGGTCATACTTTTTTACGCTGAATGATTTTTGCTTCGTCTGAATTTCCGCTTCATAATTTCTATTGGCAGCAGGCGGACCAAAAAAGTTAACGGCATTGATGTGTAAGTCGGCGGTTTCACCGGGTTTAAGCAAAGGCTTATCCAATTCGGCTTTTACTTTTATTCTGTCCGGAACAAACTCTTCAATCATAAAAGATTTTGCCGACAATAACACGTCGTTCGAGGTATACACTTCCAGGGAGTAACTACCGGTAATGGCGGCGGCTGAAATGTCTACATTACCTTCTACCGATCCCTGCTCGTTCAATGTTTTTCGGAAGGTTTTTAATTCCTTACCGTTGGGCTGCAGGAACTTTAATTTCAACGGAACTTCTCCCGGTGCTTTCCAAACCGGGTCACGAACAATTACCGAAAAGTTTACTCTTTCTCCCGGACGATAGATATCTCTTTCAGCATAAATAAATGCATCCAGTCCGGTGGTGTTGCTTCGCTTACCGCCCGCATCAAATCTCGACAACTCAACTTTGGTGGTGTTGAACGGCAGGTAGTTGAAGTCGGTAGCGGTTTTGGCAATGATCATTGCTGGACGAAAGCCTGCAAATTCATTCCTGGTATAAGCAATTTCGGCTACTCCATCTGTATTCGTAGCGCCGGTACCGAGTAACTGGTTGTTATTTCCATACACGAATACGTTTACGCCATTTAATGCCGAAGCCGTTTTTATTGAGTTGGCAAAAACCACCATTTTATCATTGCCTTCTTTAGCTATCAAACCGATATCTGAAACGGAAATGAATCTGCTGTCTCTTATCCAGTAATCTTTTTCAGAACGAATGGAGATATGATAGATGCCTTTAAAGTCGGGCAGCCGGTCGGCTATGTTGAAGGTGAATAAATTACTTTGTCCGTATTTTGGCAACAGGCTTGTTTCCAGTTCCTTTTCGTAAATAACATCGCCGAAGGTAGCATCACTCTCATCCTGATAATAATAATTATTTTCATTCCCGGAAGTCTCACGCGGATCATACCCGTAGCGTTCGGCGGCAATCAGGTTATTTTCATAAATTCTTGAGACGATTACTTTTACTTTCGGAACGTTGGTGAGTTTTACTTCTATATTTTTCAATCCCTGTGCGGATAGATAAACAGCCTTTCTGTTTACAAAACTGATTGATGGCTCTAAGGCACCGAAAGCGAAGTTGTTATTATAACCATCTTTTAATACACCACCTATTCGCCCGCGTAGGCTATTTTTTATGTTAAGCTCATAACTTTTGGCAATATCAAAATTTTCACTGCTGATCAAAAATCCATCTTCTGTTAACTCAACAGCAAACTTTACCGCTGGGTTAAATGAAACGGCGGATGTAAGGCTGGCAAGAACAACAGGCTGACTTGTTTTTACAGCGATGGTTCCGGTTGACCCGTTATGCTCCGACAAAACATCGTTGATATTCAGCACAAGCGGGGAGGGTATATTTGAGCTTACTTCAAAGGGCTCCTTAGTTACATTAGTGCCCCCCTCGGGTAACAAACCTTTATCGATAAATATTTTTGAATCGTAATCTTTATCGGTAGCTTTTACATTCAGCAGGCGGGCGGTTATTTTATTACCGGGTGATAAAGTTTGAAGCACGAAATCAGCAGGTTTTCCATTCACTTCGAGTTTCAGCTTATCTTTTAAGGCAGTGGGATTTACAGAATAATTAAAATAAAGATCTACCTGAGGAACGGCTATGTTAGTGCTTTCATCCTGCAATACCCATGAGATATTATTCGATTCAAGATTAAGATCGGGTGTTCTGAAAGCAATATCATCAACATTTTCAAGGCGCCCGAATTTGGAATGACTTATGATAACTTTATGCACGTTGGCCTTAAAAGAGGTGGCTGGAGGCAGGGGTCGCAACGGGGAAAACACCAGTTCATCGGGGCGTTCCCACCGGAAGTGTCCTTTAATGGCCGGTTCAAAACTAATGTATTCAATAGAATCCCAGCGGTTCAGCATTGAGTCAACCACAAGGGGTTCGCTGAAATGGAAACTTAAGTTTCCAAGCTGTGGCACTTCATCTTTAGCGGTGGTAGCATCCAGGCTTACTACCGATCTGTTGCAGGAAATAATTACAAGCAGCGTTGCTGCCAAAGCAATCGAATAAACATTCTTACGCATAAGGCTAATTTAGGAAAATTCGGGGTTATTAATCAAACGATGTTCAGGAAAGAAGTCGCATCCAAATTAGGAATTAATTTCATGTGATTTTTGGTTTTATATAATTCATAACAGTTGTTGCGCCACGAAGAAACGAAGGCACAAAGAAGCACAAAGGATTTTATTAAATTATAGAATCGTTATAATAACCTTTGTGCTCCTTTGTGCCTTCGTTTCTTCGTGGCCAAAAGAACTTGGCTTAATTTTAACCATGCATCATTTTTAATCTATGCGTGATTTCACATAAACTTATTATTTTAACAGCCGGATGCTATTCTGATCATGCAGATTAAAAAGTTTAAATTCAAAAGTTTTGTCAAAAGAATTCTCCTGACGGTCCTTTCTATTATTGTTTTATTCTTTCTGTTGAATGTAATATTTCCACTTCCGGATAAGATAGAATACTCCACTATTATTACAGACAACAAACATGAGGTGATACATGCCTACCTTACCAGCGATCAAAAATGGCGCATGAAAACAGAACTCGCCGAGATTTCACCCCTGCTTCGAAAAACGATCATTAAAAAAGAAGACAAATATTTCTACCATCACCCTGGTGTAAATCCTTTTGCTGTGATAAGAGCCGTTACCAGGAATATATTGCATCTGAAAAGAACCTCCGGAGCTTCCACCATTACCATGCAGGTAGCAAGGGCCATCGAACCAAAGAAAAGAACCTGGCTTAACAAAAGCAGGGAAATGTTTCGTGCGTTACAGCTTGAATGGAAGTACTCAAAAGATGAAATATTGCAACTATACCTTAACCTGGTTCCTTATGGTGGTAACATTGAAGGCGTGAAATCTGCGTCGCTGCTGTATTTCAACAAATCACCCGATCATCTGTCGCTGGCGGAGATCACGGCTCTTTCCATCATTCCTAACCGTCCTTCAACGCTGGTAATCGGTAAAAACAATGATCGCATCCTGATGGAAAGAAATAAATGGCTGCGAAGGTTCGCCAAAGAAAAGGTTTTTACCCACAAAGAAATTGAAGATGCTTTGCGTGAACCGCTTACTGCAACTCGCGGTGCCGTACCACAACTGCTTCCCCAGCTTTCCAATAAACTTAAAAAGCAGGGCGGCGATATCATAAACACTAACATCGAATTAAACACCCAGCTAAAGGTTGAAAAGCTGGTGCAGGATTATATCCGTTTCCTGTATTTTAAGAATATCCGGAATGCGGCTGTGGTGGTAATCGATAACAGCTCACACAAAGTAATCAGCTATGTGGGTTCCGCTAACTTTACAGACACAATTGATGCCGGGCAGGTTAATGGTGCTGCCGCAATAAGACAGCCGGGCAGCACACTAAAACCTTTACTATACGGTCTTGCCATAGATGCCGGCCTGATGACTCCGCAATCTGTAATAACAGATATACCTGTTAACTACCAGGGTTATGCGCCGGAAAACTTCGACAAAAAATTTAATGGCTATGTTACCCTTGAATATGCCCTGGAGCATTCCCTTAATATACCTGCTGTAAAAACCCTGCGCCTGGCAGGGAAGAACACGCTGATTCAAAAACTGGCTGACTGCGACTTTCAGCAAATTAAAAAAGATCAGGGCAAGTTAGGATTGTCTATGATATTAGGTGGCTGTGGCGCCAGCCTGGAAGAATTGACAGGTTTGTATTCCAGCTTTGCAAGTGAAGGTATTTACATGAAACCCGCACTGACTGAAAATTTAAATCAGCCTAAGAAAAGAATATTGTCAACGGCCGCCACTTTTATGATCAATGAAATGCTCTCGAAAGTTAATCGTCCTGATTTTCCTGTAAACTGGCAGAGCACGGAACGCATGCCAAAAATTGCTTGGAAGACCGGAACTTCTTACGGACGCCGTGATGCATGGAGCATCGGTTATAACAAAAAATATACAGTCGGCATCTGGGTAGGTAATTTTTCAGGATTGGGCATTCCTGAATTAAGTGGTGCCAACACTGCTACACCACTGCTTTTTAAAATTTTCAACAGCATAGATTATGATAGTGATGAGGAATGGTTTCAACAACCAAAAGATTGTGATACAAGGATGGTTTGCTCTGCAACAGGATTGGTTCCAAATAACGAATGCACAGACCTTCGCATGGATTATTTTATTCCGCTTGTTTCGTCCATCAGCAAGTGCAATGATATGCAGGAAGTAATGGTTTCATCGGATGATAAGATTTCTTATTGCAAAAACTGTATGCCGGAGAACGGATATAAAAAACGGATGTTCAAAATAATCTCTCCCGAGATGCAAAGTTATTTTGAAGAAAAGAGGATGGCTTATGATAAAATTCCACCTCATAATCCTAATTGTGAAAAAATTTTTAATGAAGGTTCACCTCAGATCACTTTTCCAACAGATAACTCCGAATACCTGATCAGTAAAAAAACGCCTGAACCGCTGCAGCTCACCTGCAGTGTAAGTGGCGACGTAAGTAAAGTGTTTTGGTATATCAACAACAAGTTTTATAAATCAACTCTTACGGGTACGAAACAGTTTTTTGTTCCTACGGAAGGTCCGGTGAAGATCTCTTGTACTGATGATAAGGGAAGGAATAAAGATATATGGATTAAGGTGAAGTATGTGGATTTGTGAATCCAGGTATGAGCTTTGAAACCCCGAAGGGGCAATGTTATTTAGTTAAGGGCTGATAAACACGTAATGGTTCCCCTCCTTTTCAAGGAGGGGACGTTCAATTAAGATGCGAAGCACTTAATTGAACTGGGGTGGTTGATGGCTGCAAGTGGTTAGTAACTTGCATCTGATGCGGCACTCATATTAACCAGGTTAATTAATCACAATCATTAACCACCCCCGAGAAAAAACGTGCTTCGCATCGTTTTTCATCGTCCCCTCCTTGAAAAGGAGGGTAACCTGGAAACCCGAACTTTAAAATCTTGAATTAAATGACATTGCCCGAAGGGGTGACATGATTCT
>CAXTDO010000402.1:0-6117 GCA_964242315.1 uncultured Flavihumibacter sp. | reverse complement strand
GCTTATTAAAATTTGGATTGCTATTTCCCGAAACTGTAGCACAGACTATACATCTTATTAACATCTTTCGAAGGTGATTAAAAAAGCGTTCCGGGTTTTTAGTTTTTATAAGATTGCAAAGCTTTTGAATATAGGAGGGCTCATTTTCTTTGTTCCAGGAAGGCAAATTATTGAAATAATCGATAAACGGATTATATTCTTTTACGAAATCTGACAAAAGCAAGTTATAAGTTTTAGTAGATGAATAATTAAAGAAGTTTTTCTGTAAAAGACGGCTTAAGACGTTTTCATTTGCAATTATCCAATGTGATTTTGGGTCACTTTTATTTTTATATTCTATTTTATCATTTATAACGTTTTTACGGAATTCAAAACGTTCCTCAAGGAACCTTTCAACTATGGTAATTTGTGGTAAATTTTCAAATTAGCTGTCAATTCCTTTTTCTTGCTATCGGTTGATGTTTTATATAAAGACCGGTTGTTAAGTCCGTTTTCCTTGGCAAGATGAAAAAAGGATTTTATTGTTATACCGCTTTTGTTTGCTTTTAGCGAATTAGTATACTGTTTATCAGTTTCATGATAATTATACTTCGGATAAAATTTGCTTGTTCTGTGAAAATAGTTACGACCGCTTTCTCCAAACGAATCTGCAAAGGCGAAGCTAATGTTTAGCCATGTCTCGTAATCCTTTGTAATATCAACTTTGAGCTCTTCAATTTGTTGAAGCACTGTTTCTACGTTCTTTGTAAGATCATTCGTTAAAGAGGTCAATATCGGTTTAGAAACAGATTTATCTATTACGGTTCCAGGCTGAAATAACTTAGACGCTTCGTTGACATAAATTCCCGGATCATAACTGAGAAAGCATAAGCGTCCTACGTCTTTGCATTTTGAATCTATGATAATGTTGTAATTAACCTTATAATATTGTTCCAGGGATATAAAGCTTGCTAGATGTTTACTTCCATCAATTTTTACAAATAATTTAATTCCGGTTGCAGAAGGTGACCGAAACAGAACAAAAGTATATTCATCTTTTTGCAGCCGTTGAGTCAATACTGTAATGGATTCTAATCCTAAGCTTACAACATTGTCAATATCAATTTGAATTAGACCACTATGTTCTTTGATTTTACTCTGATGATGACCTTGAGTAAAAACTCCACTGACAGTAATTGAGGGAAAATTCTTTCGCTTAAATTCCTGTTGTTTACTTTTGATGCTGATTGATTGTAGCTCAGTGCAAAGTGCCTTTAGCTGTTTACTAGTTTTTACCTTTTCTACAAGAGTGCTTAAAGAAACTGTTTTTGGCTCCGAGTCATACAGATTTTTAAAGACAGATATTTTAATCTTATCTTGCATAAAATAATGGATTTAAATTGTTAGAAGCGCCCAGGGATTGGCGCTTTTTTTATTTTGAAATGAAAGCTTATGATATTAAATCTTTTTTCCAGTATTGATCCATTTGGTTAATTCGCTTTTTTTAAAATATAGTTTTTTTCCTTTTTTTAAGAATGGGATTTCTCCTTTACTAGTAAAGCCATATAAGGTTTGTTTAGCTAGATTTAAATATTGAGCTGCCTGGCTAATACTTAAGAGCTCCGGATAAGTTATTTTTTCTTCTTGTTGCTGATTTGATTTCTGTACTGCTTTTTCAACCGCAATAGCAATGAGATTGCTTAAATCATATTCGGTTGTAATAATTAATTTGTCCATGTCTAGTATTTGTAAGCAAAAATAGACATTGGTATAACTCGGATTTGTCGTCGGGTCACCCGAATTTTATATATTCTTTGATTCTTTTACTTGTTTTAAATCCTGCTCAATCTTATGGCAGATTCTATTCATCCCAACTTTCATAAAATTCCCCTTTATAAATTCCAAGTCATCATCAGAGGGTTTATACGTGCTAGAATATACCTTTTTTGCGAGTTGGTAAATCCGAGTATTTTTGACACCTTTAATATGAGGCTTTTGAGACACGAGAGATTCAATAAATTCTGATATTTTAATTTGATTCTGTTGAGCATTATATGAATCAGATTTTTCATCGGATTGATCTGTCAAATATTTTATAGTTAATATTTTCCTAACTAACGTGAAGCTTCTACTTTCATCGATATTCAAATCTACAAATTCAGTTTGTTCTTTTATTTCATCATAGGTTTTATTCAGCGCTTTCCGTTTCGCTTCGTATTCCAGTATTGTTTGAAATTTCAGTTTATTTAACTTGCAGTATCTTTTTACCGATTCAATATAAGTGAGGCTTTTATCTGCATCATAAAGAGACTGTATACCAAATGGAATATTCGGTAGCGGGTAGTTGGCATACAACCTAGATAAATTATCCGAAAGATTTCTCAAGTAATTATTACGAAATTCATTACTGTCTAATCTAGATTTCTTTAAATGTTTTGAAAAAGTGTGAATTTCTATTTCATAATATGAATTTATTTTATCGTCTAATAACTCATCACTATTTCTCATTACAAAATTCTTAATAATTTAGAATCGCTTCACTTGCTTTATCCAAAATGGTATTCTCGAAACTCACCAAATATATCTGTGTTGTTTTTTCACTATCATGTCCAAGAGCTTCGCTTATTATCGCGGTTGATATACCACTTGTACGCATAATCGTAGCGTAACTATGCCTTGCAACGTAAGTAGTTAATACACTTTCAAGCCTAGCTAATTTTCCAATTTCCTTTAAATCACTGTTGATCTTTTTTAGCATCTTAAGCCTCCGATTATAAATGGAGATGGAATTTGTATGATTCTCGTTTAGAATTGGAAATACAAAAGCATTTGCATTACTAAGAGTTGTACTACGGTAATAATCTAATATTTGTTTTGCAGGTACAAGCAATCCTATACTAAACAATTCTTTTGTTTTTTCCCTGGTATATGTCAATCTGCTACCGGTTATATTTTTCCATTTCATCAATGCCATATCAATGAAATTCATTCCTCTGCAATAAAAACTGAACAGAAAAATATTCCTTGCATCAATTAAGTTAGGGTGGTTATTTAGGTCTAACGTTATAATCTTTTGAATATCATCTTTTGTAATTGCTCGCTTTTCCGTTTTGAACTTTGAATATTTAGCCAAGCTGAAATGTTTGAACGGATAATATTTTTCGCTGCAAACTTCTTCCTTTATTGCTTTATTTATAACAGCTCTTAAGGTTCTTAAGTAAATATATATCGTATTGCTACCTTTATTTTTTGCTTTCAAGGACTCTTCAAACTTGTTTAGAAAGGTTACATCGATATCTGAAAAGTGAATTTCTTTAGTAGGAGTGAAGTATAATAGATTTCTTTTAGTATCCTTATAAATGTCAGAATTTTTGATTCTGCCACTTTCAATCAATCTTTGTATTAAAGAATCAAAATATTTAAACACCCCTGGATTGTTAACTCGTTCCTTTTTTAGTTTTGCTTTTATTTCATGAGATGAATAACTTTTACTGTCATTTTCACTTTCGTAGACTAATTTTTCCGCATCTAATATTTTCTTTGCTATTAGCATCTTTATCTGCTGATAAAGAGGATGTTTCTTTTTTGGCAGGTTTATTTTCGAATCCCAGAGCTCAAGGGAGCATGAAACACCGATTGACATGTATTTAGCTTTCCTATCTCTAATTATCCTTAACATGACCGGATATTCGTCATTAGAAAGCTTTTTTGAAGTGTAGAGAACAACTTTTATGGAGATATTCATTAGAGTGCTGGTTTAAACCTGGTTTAAACAAATCTAATAAAAATAGATAAACAACTCTAAGAATCCGAAAATTAAATTTTTGTAATAGTTTGATTATGTGTTAATTAATCAAAATTGATAATGATCAATAAGAGTGAATTTACCGCCTTACAAGCAGAGGGTCGGCGGTTCGAACCCGTCAACTCCCACCTAGACTAGTAAAGGGTTTCAGAGAAAACTGAAGCCCTTTGTTATTTATCGATTTCTACAAGCTGTTTTAAAGCTGATATCTGTTTTATCCAAACAAAAATGATTTGAAATTATTGATTCAACTACCCTGCCTGCCATAGTTTTATTCATCCTTACAGACAGCATAGAACTGATGATAACAAGATGAATAATATTGCATATATATATGAGGTTTTCAAAGATAATAATTTGCAGCGAATCTGGTAAGATGCTTGGTTTGCCTCTGCGCAATCAGGAACGTTTGTAAAAACGGCTGATAAATGAAGAAATAGAAATCTTTATCCACTTAATGGTGAGAAAAGTTTTTTTATAAAGCTGTACCGGTCCGGTGGAATATTGCCAGAAACCTTTGTCGGCCAGTCTTGGACCAATTCCTCTCAACGCCGAGCGGATAAATTTTTTCTTCCACGGTTTTGGAGACCCAAGTGCGTGCGACATTACGGATCCTCCGGGAATAAGATCCATTCCATCCAGTCCGCTTTCGCTGATGGAGGAATGGCAACACATGGCAGCAATATTAAGGATATCCTGATCGGCGTTAAAGAACGGATGCGTCCTATAGCCAACTTGTTTCCAACGGGTAGGAGCAAGATTAAAATGCTTTGTGGTAATTTCTATCATTTCCTTCCAAACCATAAGGAATTCGACGTTCTGTCTGCCCACACCACAGAAACCGCCGTTTATATATGCATGCAGACTCCTGATAGTTTGGCGATTGGTTGTATGGATTACTTTTTCCCATTCTCCTCTAAAAGGATGTGTTGCCGGCATATTGACGCTTTCCTGCACCAGTGCTACCCCATGACTCATCCATGCCTCAAAAGCTGACCATCTGGATTTTATTACAATATCTGGGTCAAAGTATACAATGCCATCAGCATTATCTCCCTCCATTTTAAACAGGGCTAGCATAAAATAAGGCTTGTAAAAAGTTAAATGTAAGTCATCTTTTACCGGCAGAAAATGCACGCGGAAATCTTCTGCTATTTCAAGGGTTGTTGCCTCTTCCCATAAAACTTTTGGATCTTTTTTAGAAGAAGCACACCAGGCAGGAAGTGATCCTTTATATCCTGCAAATACCGCTCCTCTATAATTATTGAGATAGAGTGAGTTAAGCAGCGCTGCAACTCCGTAATGGTATTGCTTTTCAAAAAGCGTACAAACGAAAAATGGCATATTGAATTAGTCTAATGATTCTATAGTCGGTCTTCTCATTAAGCCTTACATAAATGTTTTATTAATTTCCCGGCAAGAACAGATTTATATACTTCATATTGTTAATCCGGCGATGATTGAGTGTATTATTTTCTCATATACTGGTTGTTCCACGCCTTTTCAGGCAAAATAAGTATATTAATTCACGTCCGGAAAAACAATTTGCCAGATTGATTCGTGTAACCATCGTGGAAAATAACTTTATATTTTTAAAACTAATTATTTTAACAACTTTATAGAAATGGATTCATTGTTTTAAGTGCTTCATATACATCCCGAAATTCAAGGTGCAATCGAAAAGATAATTGACATAATATAAATCAGCCATTCTTACAGGGTTAGTTGCTACAATTCAAAGCATAACATCATGCTTAACTTGATACTACATCTGGTGGATTTCAGCTTTTTTTAGGACTTGAGCAAACACTGTAACCTATCAAAGTATTGCTTTATAAGGCTAAAGGGTTCAAGCCTTTACCATCGGCTACATACAAAGATGTTTACATCTCTGCAGGTACTGGTCTCCGTTACATGGTTTAGCTGAGCGTAATAGAGTTGATTTATTTGCTTCAGAGACTCTATCTTCACATAAAGCAGGTATAGTATTCTGTAACTAAATTGAAAAGTTTTATAAAAAGTTACTAAGCAAAATCAGCATGTGAATGTTTAAATATCTTCGTTTATAGGTTAACGCTATTACCAGTGTTACGTCCTAATTAAGTTGATACATAGTTTTGTGGTAAGATGATTAGAAGAGGTTTTTTATTTTAGTTGTATTCAAATTTATTTTTGGTAAAACTGTAGATATTGTATCTTCGTTATCCGCTTTTTGAAAAGGTAATATTTTATAAAAATTATAAATGTTTTTTTCGATTTGGATGATAATGTGAAGGAGTATATCTTTGCGCTCCGCAATTGAAAAAGGGTTGATGGGGAAGTTCTTAAGGTAG
>CAXTDO010000401.1:0-6123 GCA_964242315.1 uncultured Flavihumibacter sp. | reverse complement strand
GCTTAACGGAACAGCCGGAGCCATAGTGATGGCCAACTTTCCCACCATCGTTCCCGCAAGCGTCTTTGGCAAATATGCCCCCAGCAACAGGGTGAACGTGGGAGTGATTGGCTGCGGGAGAATTGGTACTACTTGGGACATGCCCGGTGTGCTGAAACAGGAAAAAGCAAACATGATGGCCGTATGCGACCTTGATACAAAACGATTGAAGCAGGGCAAAGACCTGGTGGATGCTTTTTACTCTAAAAAGCTGGGTAAACCTTACGACGGAGCAAAAACCTACGACAACTACCATGAACTACTGGCCAATAAAGATATTGATGCGGTTATTATAAGTACCCCTGATCACTGGCATGTTGTTCCTGCAATACATGCGGTAAGGGCAGGCAAAGATGTTTACATGGAAAAGCCCGCTTCATTAACGATCTCGGAAGGGCGCCTGCTAAGCAATGAGGCTAACAAGGCAGGGGTGATTTTCCAGATCGGCAGCCAGCAACGTTGTATGCCTCAGTTCAAGAAAGCCTGCGAACTGGTACGCAACGGCCGTGTCGGCAAGCTGCATACGATTTACGTCGGTTTACCGGTAGATAAAGCTTCAGAAAGCACGGTTGAACAAGAAATGCCCATTCCATCCAATCTTAATTATGACATGTGGCTGGGGATCACGCCTTATGCTGAGTATACAGAAAAAAGAGTGCATCCGCAGAACGACTACGGACGGCCTGGCTGGTTGCGTTGCGAACAGTATGGCGCAGGAATGATCACAGGCTGGGGTGCACATCATTTTGATATTGTAAACTGGGGTATGGGCACGGAACATACCGGGCCTATTGAAATATCAGGCAGCTCAGAATGGCCGCCAGCCGGCGCTTTATGGGATGTACATGGCTCATTTAAAACCGAAACTATTTTTGCTAACGGCGTAAAAGTGCTCGCCAGCGACGCCTACACCAACGGCGTGAAGTTCATTGGTTCCGAGGGATGGATATTTGTTGCACGCGGAAATTATACCGCTACAGCCAGCGATCCGGTTTCAAAAGACAAAAGCGCCAAAGCCCTTGATGCAAGCGATCCCGGTATACTCACCTCCGAGATTGGCGCCGGTGGCGTACGCCTCTACGACAGCCTGGATCATCATGGCAACTGGATTGATTCCATCCTGAGCAGGCAGCCGAATATTGCGCCGATTGAAGTAGGACATCGCGCCTGCACCGTATGCCTGCTCAATCACACTGCTATGAAATTAAACCGTAAGCTGTACTGGGACCCGGTTATGGAGCGGTATAAAAACGACGATGAAGCCAACGCCACGCTAAGCCGCCCGAAAAGATGGCCCTACCAGGAAAACTTTGAGTTTGATGTTAAGACAAATATTTAAACTGTCAGCTATCAGGCATGAGGAGAACAGGGAGCAATAGTTTTCCTCCTGATAGTTGATACCTGACTGCTGATAGCTTAATAACACCTGGTTTATCATTAACTAAAAATACTAACTGATGAAATTAACCGGCAACTTATTTCATATCGTTACAATGGCAACTGCATTGCTTTTTGCGGCTTGCCAGTCTAACAGCAAGCCCAAGCCTATAAAACAGGATAGTAAAGACAGTGCCATGGTAAAATTGATTACGCTTGATCCGGGCCATTTTCACGCAGCGCTGGTTCAGAAAAGCATGTATCCCGGAATTGACTCTGTTGTGCGGGTATACGGGCCGGAGGGCCCCGGAGTGCAGAGTCACCTTGCCCTGGTGAATGGTTATAACAGCCGGAAAGATAATCCTACAAGGTGGAATGAAGAAGCCTATACGGGTCCGGACTTTTTTGAAAAGATGCTTACTGAAAAAGATGGCAATGTAGTGGTGATAGCGGGAAACAACCACCGTAAAGCTGAATACATTCGCCAATCGGTAGATGCGGGGATGAATGTATTGGGCGACAAACCTATGGCTATTGATACTCCAGGCTTTAAAGAACTGATTCAGTCATTTAAGGATGCCAGCGTAAAGAAAGTGTTGCTGTACGATATTATGACGGAGCGTTCAGAGATTACAAATGTGCTTCAAAGGGAGCTTGCCCGTAACACGGCGATATTTGGTGACCTGAAAAAAGGAACACCGGAAGCACCCGCAGTGGAAATGGAAAGCGTACATCATTTTTATAAATTTGTCTCGGGTAGCGCGCTTACAAGACCTGGATGGTTCTTTGATGCAGGCCAGCAGGGTAATGCTATTGTTGACGTAGGAACGCACCTTGCAGACCTGGTTCAATGGGAATGTTTTCCCGATATGATGATAGATTATGCCAGGGAAATCAACATTCAAAAAGCCAAAAAGTGGCCTGCACCCGGTACACTTGCTCAGTTTAAAGATATTACCAAGATGGACTCCTTTCCTTCGTACCTGCACTCCTATGTAAAAGATACCATGCTGAACGCTGATGCCAACGGATCTGTGAACTACACCATTAAAGGCATCAATGTAAAAATAACGGCTCTCTGGAATTATAAGGCGCCGGAAGGTAGCGGCGATACGCACTATTCTAAATTAACCGGCACCAAGTCTACGCTCATAATCAAACAAGGCAGGGAAGAAAATTATATTCCTACACTTTATATTCAACAAACCGCCAAATCAGATACAGGTGTCAGCGGTGCTTTAACAGAGGCCTTTAAAAAAATATCCACTATTTTTCCCGGGATCACTATTGAGAAATCAGGCAATTCATGGAAGGTGCTCATACCGGAAAAACATAGAATCGGCCACGAGGCGCATTTCGCCCAGGTGATGCAGCGATTTCTTCGTTACCTCAGAGAAGATAAGCTACCCGATTGGGAAGTTCCGGGTATGCTGGCTAAGTATTATGTTACCACATACGGTGCTGCCAAGGCAGCGGCTGTTAAAAAATAACCGGATTGTCTGTATTGTGATTTATCAAGTTATCTGAACTGTGATTAATCAATTTAATGAACACTATGAACCAACTCATAGTCTTCATTAAATCAATTAACCACGGTTCAGACAATCAAATAGATCACAGTTCAGACAATGTTAGAAGATAAAGCAGCATAAATTTTAATTGCCGTGTCATTATGTTAAATATTTTGTAATTAGTTGTCGTGTTTTTTAACTTATTACTATATATTTACGCACCCAAAAACCAAATAAACCTCAAAGCCTACATGAAAACCATTTAATAATCCTCTTTCTGCCTGATCACTATCCATAAATTATCGATTGTTTTTAAAAATCTTCAACCAAAACATGCCGTATGATCCCGAATTTTACTCGTGATGTTCACGTATTCAGCAAACGATTGCATATAGTAGCAATTGTTGCGCTTTGTCTTCCACTCGCCACCTTTGCTGGCTTGCCAGAAATTAATGGACTTTCAACTGAAAAAAAAGAGGCCTCATTCACCCACGTACCTTTTAAAAAAGTTCCTTATCAAACTATCACCGGAAGGGTTACCGATAGCAAAAACAATGGATTGCAGGGAGTAACTGTATTGGTAAAAGGAACAAAAGCAGGCACTTCTACCGGTGCAGATGGCAGGTTTACTTTAACCAACGCACCTCAAACAGGTACCCTCGTTTTTAGTTCGGCAGGTTTTGCCACACAGGAAATATCATTAAGTGGCCGCACCGGCCCGATAGATGTTGCACTTGCTGAACAGGCTTCTGCATTAAATGAAGTGGTAGTGGTTGGTTATGGTACCGTTCAGAAAAAAGACCTGACCGGAGCTGTAGCCCAGGTTAAAGTAACACAACTTGAAAACGAAAATCCTGGTAATGTTCAGGATGCACTGAGAGGAAACATTGCCGGTTTGGCTATTAGCCAGACAAATACCGCTTCCGCAAAAGGCGGTGGCGATCTGCAGGTTAGAGGACAATCAACTATTACCGCAGGGAATTCGCCTCTTGTGGTTTTAGATGGCGTAATTTATCCGGGCGCCCTTAGCGACATCAATCCAAATGATATTGCAACAATTGATGTATTGAAAGATGCGAGTTCTGCGGCTGTATTCGGCGCAAAATCTGCCAGTGGAGTTATATTAATTACCACTAAAAAAGGCACTAAACCGAAACCGACTGTATCAATAAACTCAAACATAGGTATTGGACAGATGGCGATTAATGAAAAATTATATGATGGACCGGGATTCATTGCCTGGAGAAGCGATGTTATGAATAGCAGCATCATTAATCACAAACCGGGGCAGTTTAATGATCCATCTAACTTGCCAGCCGGCGTAACACTTGACCAATGGAAAGCATATGATAACTCAACCGGAGACCCTATTGATATCTGGTTAACCAGGTTGAAGACTTTTGCTATAGAAAAAGAAAATTTTAAAAAAGGCAAGACTACGAACTGGTATGATTTGATGTTTGATAATAAATCGCTGCGGCAGGATCATACCCTGAGTGTTTCCGGCAGATCGGATGCAGTGTCTTATTATCTGTCAGGTAATTATACTAATAACAAAGGTGTCATCAAAGGAGATGATTTCCAGACCTTCCGCATCCGCGCTAATGTTGAGGCCAAAATGGCGAAATATGCTATCATTGGTATGAACCTGCAGTTTGCAGACAGGGATGAAAGCCAGGTTCCCTACAACTGGGTGCAAATGGTAAATGCTTCTCCTTATGGTGAAATTTATAAGGCAGACGGTGTCACATTACGCGACAGCCCTAATGACGATCCGGGAAATAACGTCAGCCCATTTCTTGATAATACTTACACAAACCGTTTACAAAAGTATAACACCCTGTTTGGCAGTTTGTACGCCAAAGGCGACCTCGGTTATGGCTTTTCTTACCAGGTCAATTTCACCCCTAATTTTGAATTCTACCGTTATTTTAACGGCATCTCCGCGAAGGATTATGTTTACACGGTAAGAGGTGGCGTTGCAACAAGAACAACCCAGACAACCTACAACTGGCAAATTGATAATTTGTTGAAATGGAACAGAACTTTCGGTCAGCACTCTTTCGATGTAACCCTGCTTGCTAATGCTGAAAAGTTCCAGTCCTGGAGACAACAGATGGACAATGAAGGGTTTTCACCAAATGATGTATTAAGTTATCATAATATTGGCGCTGGTATTAAACCGATCATCAGCAGCGTTGACGAATACAGCACCGGAGATGCTTTGATGGCACGTTTAAACTACTCTTTCAAACAAAGATATGTTTTCACTGCCTCCATACGCAGGGACGGGTATTCCGCTTTCGGTCAGGGAAATCCTAGAGCAAGCTTCCCGGCTGCTGCAGTTGGTTGGGTGTTCTCTGAAGAAAAGGCAATGAGGTCTGTTAAATTTCTTAACTACGCTAAATTGAGATTGTCTTACGGCTTGAATGGTAACCGTGATATCGGAAGATACCGCGCCTTGTCTCAATTGCTTTCAGGTAAATATCAATATATTACCGGCTCAGGTACTATCGTACCGGTTGCACAGTTGTATGTGGACAACCTGGCCAATCCGGGACTGAAATGGGAAAAAACAGCAGCTCTTAACCTGGGAGTTGATTTCTCGGTACTCAACAACAGGCTCAGTGCTTCTGTTGACGTCTATAAAAAAGAAACGAAGGATCTTCTTATCACACGTGCCGTACCTGATGTTACAGGATTCGGTAACGTGATATCCAACCTTGGACAGTTAGACAACAAAGGTGTGGAAGTAGTGATTAACAGTACAAATATTGCAGGCAAGAACTTCTCCTGGAGAACAACTGCCTTATTTGCATTAAACAGAAATCAGATTGTGCATTTATATGGACCGGTTGATGTGGTAGATCCGGTTACCGGAAAAGTTACCGGCCAGATTGAAAAAGATGATGTAGGCAATAAAAGATTCATTGGTCATGACATCAACGCAATCTGGGATCAAAAAGTACTGGGAGTTTGGCAAACCAGTGAAGCTGCTGAAGCGGCCAAATACGGCGTTTTTCCGGGCGACTTCAAAGTGGAAGATGTTAATAAAGACGGGAAATATTCCGATGCTGACCGCCAGTTCCTGGGATCTAAAAGTCCGAAATTTACCTGGACACTCAGAAACGAATTTACGTTCTTCAAAAACTTCGACTTCTCTTTCATGATGTATGCAAGCATGGGTGCTAAAACG
>CAXTDO010000400.1:0-6131 GCA_964242315.1 uncultured Flavihumibacter sp. | reverse complement strand
GGTGATGGTATCTGGCTTATGAACAACCCGGCGATCATTCAGAATAATAAAGTAAGCGGACGAACCTACCTTGAAACCAGCAACAATCACCAGTTCCTTAACAATACATCATTTTCCATTCTTCAGGCTACACGTACCAGGATCTCTAAAACGGAATATATCAGTTGTCCCAGTTGCGGGCGAACCTTATTTGACTTACAGGAGACCACGGCAAAGATACGATCCGTTACCAATCACCTTAAAGGCATTAAGATAGCTATTATGGGTTGTATCGTAAACGGTCCCGGCGAAATGGCTGATGCCGATTTCGGATATGTAGGTAGCGGCCCCGGCAAGATAACCCTATACCGGGGAAAGGATGTGATCAAGCGTTCGGTTAATAGCGAGGTAGCGGTAGAAGAATTGATCAACCTGCTCAAAGAAAGCAATGCATGGATTGAGCCGGCGTTGGTGATGCACTAGTTGTTAATGATTAATTATTAATGATTAACGGTGAATGGTTAATATTGAGAAAGCATCTAACCGTTAATAATTAATCATTAATAACTGACAGCCCTTACGCCGTCTGCGCCTTAAGTATCCTCCTCCTCGGGCTACTCAGGTATTTCTCGCGTAGTATCTCGTTCATCGGCTTCTCCAGCACTTTACTTTCTACCCAGGAGATAATATCCAGATAAGCAAAAGCACGAGTTTCGAACCGGCTCTTTTCAAACTGCTTATTTTTTTGCAGGAATTTTTCAAACTCAGATTTTAATTTATTGCGGGAAACATGGAATGAATGACGTAAAAATTTAAACATCTCTTCTTCTACTACCGTAAGATTTTCCATCCTTGCCATAAAGCGGTAAACAGACTTGGTGAGGTACTCTATTATTTCAAAATTACCCAGTTCGTAATGCGCTATAAGGTGCAGCAGCCGTGCATAACATTGCAGGTCATTCCTCAGGTCTACATGATCGTTGATAATCCTTTGGAGGTAATCAATACATTTTTCATAATCGCCGCTACCAAAATATAAGGTGGCTATTTTGTAATTGAAAACAAGTATGCGATGCCTGTCGAGGTACAGCGCGTATTCATGCAGTTTTTGCTCCACATAAGGAACCAGTAACAATCCCTCTTTAAAAGTACCCAGCATTAAATGCTGGTTTAATTTAGCGCTGTTTATATAAGTAAAGGTCTGTATCCTGAAATTATCATGGTCTTTAGCGATGTCGGTATCGGCAAAAGCTTCAAATTGTTGCAGGGTAGTTTTGAATTTCTGATAGTTTCTAAGATCAAAATGCGCATTCAACAGGTTGTGCATTCCCTTGGTATAATGACCTGTTTCAACGTTGATCATCATAGGTTCCTGCTGAAAAAGATCCACCCATTTTTGCGAATAGCGGTAATACATCAGGAAGTTCTGGCAAATGAAAGTAACCCAGCAATAGCTTTGATAGAGGTATAATTTCTCGTAAAAACCTGTTTGCTCATGCGCTGTCGGTGGTAGTTTTTCATGAAAAAATTTTGTTACTACCTGTTCGTCTTTTTCATTGCGGGCATGGCCGTTCTTTATGTACCAACTATATAACTGTAAAGCAAGATTGGATAGTTTTGCCACCATATCTATTTGTCCGCTTACTTCCAGTGCCTCCTGGGATAAGCTCTCGGCCCTGTCCTGCAGGCTTCTTGTTATGTGAAGGGTTTCAATTTTCTTTTCCAGGGTAATAACCTGGGTTAAATAACTGAACTTATACTTCCCTTTGGCTATTTCTTTAGCCCTTTCCAGAATCTTCAGGCTCTGGAGGTACAAGCCTTTATTGTAAAGGATTCGTGCGTAGTCGAGCTGCTCATTTAACTGAAGATCAATGTTTTCCGTAGTCTTTAATAAACGCAGGCTGGCCAGTATCTGTTTATACAGATGGATCTTTAAATTAGAAAGCTGAGGTTTTTCTATTCCCGGCAGCCTTTTCAAAAGAAGTTTCTCATCGTATTCATTCAGTTTGTCAAGCGCATCAAAAAGCTGAATCACTTTAAGGTCTTCTTTCGAAGAGCTTCTTTTAATATATAACTTGAAATTCCTTTTTTCTGACTTTTCCAGTGAGTGGATCAATTGATATAAAGTATCTGTAAACCGGTTGGACATAATGAAGTAATAATTCTAAAACGCAATACAGTAAAGGAGTTCGGTAATCGAAACCCGCTTTTGACATAATTAAATCACTTATAATTTGGTTAGAATGGTATCTTATCTCAGCCTACATTTGTTCAAGAAGGATGAGAAATTCATAAAGCAGCAATCGTCGAAGCAAGAAACGTTAAAGGCTCATTCGGACAAAAAAGCTGAAGTATCAGCTTCAAAAAAGACAGTTCAAGATTTTCATATGGCAAGCAATCGTTAGAGGCCGTCCTATTCTTAGGAGGGCCATTTTTTTTGCAATATATGAAGAAGAAATATAAATGAAACTTTTATTTTTTATTTAATTTGCTTGTATTGAGACCGTTACCCTGATTTTTTAAAAATCTTCTATCCTATCCGGCGGGTATACCCGATTTCTGCTAAATAATCCCGTTAAGGAATACGTGTTTTTACCGCAAATAAAGGCCAGGACAACACACAGGTTCATACAGCGAAATTTCCTGTCAACCTCCGTTCTATTCCAGCTCTTCCGTGGTTAAAAAGCTATTGGAACCGCTCATAAAGTCAAATACTTAGTTTCATAAATATTGAAAAGGAATATTAAGATAAAAACGTTTTTAATTGTACATTGTCTTTTAAAGAAAGAGAACCCAATTAAATGACACAAAGCATTATTGATACGTTGAAGGAAGCCCTGAAGTTTTCGCCGGAAAATGTTCATCTTAAGCTGCATCTTGCAGAAACCTTGTTAAGTCTTAACAGGTTAGAAGAAGCGGAACAGGAATTTCTTCAGGCGCTTGCACTGCAAAACAATGAAAAGGGACTAATAGGGCTGGCTCATGTATATTTTAAAAAAGAAGATTATTCCACCTGCAACGTGATCCTCGAAGACCTGTTGAAGAAAACACCCGATAACCTTGATGTGCTTATTTTATATGCAAAATCATCTTTACAGGAAAAAGCATTCAATACGGCTATTGACACTTACAAAAGAATCCTTGAAATCAATCCTTCTTTTAAAGACGAAGAACTCGATAGTGAGCTTCGGATAGGTGCGCAGTCTGAAACCGACGGCAGGAACGAAGACGAAGAAGGAGCATCACTTTTTATACAGAAGCCTGATATTAACTTTAGCGACGTAGGTGGAATGCAGCAGGTGAAAAAGGAAATAGAAATCAAGATCATTCAACCTTTAAAACACCCGGAACTTTATAAAGCTTATGGCAAAAAAACAGGAGGCGGAATATTGCTGTATGGTCCTCCCGGATGTGGCAAAACCATGATTGCCAAAGCAACTGCGGGACAGGTAAATGCACGCTTTATAAATGTAGGCCTCAACGATATTCTTGACATGTGGATTGGCAACAGCGAAAAAAACCTCCATCATTTTTTTGAGTATGCGCGTAACAATACCCCTTGCGTGCTGTTTTTCGACGAGATTGATGCTCTGGGCGCCAGCAGAAGCGATATGAAACAGTCGGCAGGGCGCCATTTGATTAACCAGTTTTTACAGGAGCTGGATGGTGTTGAATCAGACAATGATGGTGTGCTTATATTAGGCGCCACCAATACTCCCTGGAACCTTGATCCGGCATTCAGAAGGCCCGGAAGGTTCGACAGGATTATTTTTGTGCCGCCTCCTGACCAGGAAGCAAGGACAAATATCCTGAAGCTTAAATTAAAGGATAAGCCCGTGGAAAACCTGGATTTTGAAAGTGTAGGAAAAAATATTCCTGACTATTCCGGTGCCGACATCGAAGCAATGATTGATATAGCGATAGAGGAAAAACTGGAAGCATCTTTTAAAGGGGGTGTTCCTATTCCGCTCCGTACTAAAGACCTGCTAAATGCTGCGCAAAAACATAAAGCAAGCACAAAGGAATGGTTTTCCATTGCCAAAAATTTTGCACTGTATGCCAATGACTCAGGTCTTTATGATGACATACTTCAATTCATGAAAATTAAAAAATAATATGCCTGATTCTCGTATTCAGCATGCAGTACTGTTGTTGCAGCAGCAAAAATTTAAAGAAGCTGAAACTATTTTAAACGGATTGTTTGCACAGGATCCAACAAACACTGATGTGATCGGGTTAATGTGTGAGGTAAAAATATACCAGGACAAATTCGACCAGGCGATGGAATTAATTAATAACGCTATCGGACTTGATCCGGCTGCTGACCATTTGTTTCATAAAAGAGCCCGCATTTTTATTCAGCAGCAAAAATATGATGCTGCTGAAAAAGACCTTCAACAGGCAATTTCACTTGACCCATACGATACGGATTATTTTGCTTTACTGGCCCTGCTTAAGATCCAAAGAAAGCAGTTTTCCGAAGCCTTGGCTTTGGCAGATAAGGCCCTGGAACTCGATGCCGAAAACATACAGGCTTTAAACGCGCGAAGTACCGCATTGCTGAAATTAAACAGGAAAGAGGAATCTTTTCAAACCATTGAAGGCGCATTACGTGAAGATCCCGATAATGCTTATACCCACTCCAATTATGGCTGGGGATTACTCGAAAAAGGATCAAACAAGAAAGCGCTTCATCATTTTTCTGAAGCGCTGCGAAAGAACCCTAATCTTGAAATGGCGCAACGTGGCATGGCCGAAGCATTAAAAGCACGTTACATACTTTACCGCTGGTTTATGAACTTCTCGTTATAGATGGGTAACCTTAGCAGCAAAGAGCAATGGGGAATCATAATCGGATTTTTTCTTGCATTCCGTTTGATTCGCAGTATTTCAGTTTCTAACCCTTCGCTGCAACCGTATCTGAATCCGTTATTGGTGCTTATAGCCTTATTTGCATTTTCTACCTGGATCATCGGTCCTGTCAGCAACCTCTTCCTCCGGTTAAATAAATATGGAAAGCACCTGCTCACCAGAGATCAGATCTTATCCGCAAACTTTGTGGGCATAAGCGCTTTCATTACACTTATAGCAGGCTTGTTGTATTTGTTTACTCAACAAGAGCATTATATTGTTCTTGGAATTTTTGGACTAACAATGATGATTCCATTAAGTGTAATGCTAACATCTTCCAGGAACAGGAAATTGCTGGTATCCTACACCTGTCTGCTCGCAGTGGTTGGCATTATCGGCTTTATTGCAGGAATTACCAGCGGTGACGCATTCAATAATTTTGTTTTTATTTATATTATAGGTTTTGTGCTATTTCAATGGGTAGCCAACTTTTTATTGATACGGGAAAATAACAGGTAACCAGTGTTAAGTAAATTGAGGTATTAGCCTTTCGACCAGTTTATAATGTTAGTGACTTCATACTTAACCTAACATTAGGTGCTATACAGGTTTGTATAATTAATTACACCTCAAAAAACTTTTCAATGGCTTTTCGCACGCCGTCGTGTCCGTTAGTATCGGTTACGTAATCAGCAACGGCTTTAATAGCATCAGGTGCATTGCCCATAGCAATGCCAGTTCCTGCATACATAATCATTTCCATATCGTTGTAATTATCACCAATTGCCACTGCCTCTTCCTGCCTGATATTGTGCCTTTCTATCAAAAACTTAAGCGCGTTCGTTTTAGATGCATCTTTCCTCATTATTTCCAGATAAGTAGGTTTGGAAGTATAGATGTTAAGTGAATCTTCATAAATGCCTAACAACTTTGATTGCAGTTCATTCACTATGATTTCGCTGGCTATTGCCATTACTTTGTTTGGATGACTTCCCTCAAGTTTCCATTTACTCAGGAGCGATTCAAAGGGCTCGATGGTTACCGGAACTTCTGTTATTCTTTGTTCTTTTATTATAGCAGCATTATTTGTTTCAGCATACCACTTAAGGCCATTGTAATAAATCATGGTGGCATTTAATTCCATATTGGCTTTATGAAGGCCTGAAACATTTTCAAGATCGATGGCTGACTCAAAAACTACTTCATTGTTTTCAATGATATAAGCGCCGTTAACACTTACAAGTGGATATGATTGCAGCCCCAACCAATTACTGATGGGAATGATACCATGTATAGGGCGT
>CAXTDO010000399.1:0-6133 GCA_964242315.1 uncultured Flavihumibacter sp. | reverse complement strand
AAGTAAGGGTATCGCCCATTTCTTTGTCAAGTGCCGGATGATGCAAAGCATCTTTAAAATAAGCGATCCTTAATTTCTTCCCGGGAGCAGCGTTTTTATCAAATTTTTCGAGTGCTAAGCTAGAAGCCGTGCTGTCGAATTCATCACTACCTGCAATAGCTTCCAGTACCAAAGCGATGTCTGGTATATTTAGGCCAAAAATACCAACCTGGTCAAAGGAAGAGGCATAAGCAATCAGTCCATATCTTGAAATGCGGCCGTAAGTAGGTTTAAGGCCGATGATGCCACAGAAATCAGCCGGTTGCCTCACTGAACCTCCTGTATCGCTCCCCAGCGACACCATACAACAACCGGCCTGAACGGCAACCGCAGAACCACCGGAAGACCCCCCGGGAACACGCGTATCATCCAAAGCATTCAGCACTTTACCGTAAATTGAATTTTCATTGGAAGATCCCATAGCAAATTCATCGCAGTTAAGAGTGCCGATAATGACGGCTTCTTCCGCCAGCAATCTTTCTATAACGGTAGCATTATAAGTAGCAGTAAAACCTTTTAAAATAGCAGAAGAGGCGGAAACTTTATGATCTTTATAGCAAAGAATGTCTTTAATACCTATTACTACCCCATGAAGTTTTCCTATGGGATTTCCCAGACTACGGGAGTGGTCCAGTGCAGTGGCTTTTGCCAGTGCTTCTTCAGCAAACACCTCCACAAAAGCATTTAAATGTTTTGAGTCATCAATGCGCTCTAGATAATATTGAATGGAGCCTGCACAGGTTGCAACTCCATTCAATAACGCATTCTGATAATCTGATATCGAGTTATAAGGAAACAACGGGTAATATCAAGCCCGCAGGCTTATAACTAGTTTAATGATGTGTAGTAGTAGTGGTAGTGTTGTTAGTGGAAGCCGGA
Organism: uncultured Flavihumibacter sp.; assembly: GCA_964242315.1. Taxonomy (GTDB): domain Bacteria; phylum Bacteroidota; class Bacteroidia; order Chitinophagales; family Chitinophagaceae; genus JADCRZ01. Next base: position 5,215 of record CAXTDO010000399.1, on the reverse strand, counting down.
GAAGAAACTTCTTTCTCTTTCATACCTTCTTCCAGTTCTTTTGTTACATTACTTTTAGCATCGTTGAATTCGCGCATTCCGCGACCAAGACCACGCATTAATTCAGGAATCTTTTTACCTCCGAACAATAATAAAACAACTATCAGAATAATCACTAATTCGCCGCCACCAGGCATTGACATTAGCAATAACGGATTTAAATATAATAATACCATAAGTGTGATTTTAATCTTTAAAAAACAAAGTTATACCTTTTAGAACAAACCGAAATTTCATTATCAAATTATATACGTCATAATTGCTAAACAGGTTTTACTCCTAAAACAAAAAGCGTTCTGATATAGAACGCTTTTATTAAGATTATATGATATTTACTGAATAGTAGATCTTTTCTTTTCCTTGATACGGGCACTTTTACCACTTCTCTCACGAAGAAAATACAATTTAGCGCGACGCACCCTTCCTGACTTATTCAATTCTATAGACTCAATATTCGGAGAAAAAATCGGAAAGGTTCTCTCAACTCCTACACCGTCCGATACTTTACGCACTGTAAAGCTGGCAGTGAATCCATTTCCCTGACGTTTGATCACATCGCCTTTAAAAGACTGGATCCTTTCTTTATTACCTTCAACAATCTTGTAATTAACTGATATGTTGTCTCCGGCTTTAAAAGCAGGAAATTGTTTCCTGGTACTCAACTGCTCATGAACAAAATCAATGGCGTTCATATCTTGTATATTTAAGGACGGCAAAGTTAAATGGGTTGAATCTACTTTCCAAATATTAAATTGTTTTGAGGTATGAGGTATCAGGTATCAGGTAGAAAACCCCAAAGGGGTGACAGGATTACAGAAACGATTATATTATAAGGCATGAACCCCGAAGGGGTGGCATTACTGGGGTAAGGCAGGCTCTTTGTAATAATGTCACCCCTTCGGGGTTTTCTACCTCATACCTCATACCTGATAGCTATCTTGCTACATTGACCGCTCTTTTTTCGCGAATAACGGTAACTTTGATTTGACCGGGATAAGTCATTTCTGTCTGGATCTTTTGTGCGATCTCAAAACTTAACTTATCACTGTCGTTATCAGTAACTCTTTCGGCCTCTACAATCACTCTAAGTTCCCGGCCGGCCTGGATAGCATAAGCTTTTTCAACTCCGGGATAGGCCATGGCAAGATTTTCGAGGTCTTTGATCCGCTGCAGGTATTGCTGCATGATTTCACGGCGGGCTCCCGGACGGGCTCCTGAAATTGAATCGCACGCCTGTACAACCGGAGAGATAACATACTGCATTTCAACTTCATCATGGTGCGCGCCGATTGCATTGACAACGGCAGGATTTTCTCCATACTTTTCGGCCAGCTTCATTCCAAGCAATGCATGACTTAATTCAGTTTCTTCATCAGGAACTTTGCCTATGTCGTGCAACAACCCTGCGCGTTTGGCAAGTTTGGGATTCATTCCAAGTTCTGCAGCCATGATGCCACAGAGGTTGGCTACTTCCCGGCTATGCATCAGTAAATTCTGACCATAAGAAGAGCGAAAGCGCATTTTACCTACAATTCTTACAAGTTCTTTATGTAAACCGTGAACACCTAATTCAATAACCGTTCTTTCACCGATCTCCATGATCTGCTCTTCGATCTGCCTGCGGGTTTTTTCCACGATCTCTTCAATGCGGGCAGGGTGAATACGGCCATCAGAAACAAGGCGCTGTAAAGATAAACGGGCAATTTCGCGACGAAGAGGATCAAAAGAGGAAAGAATGATCGCTTCCGGAGTATCATCAACAATTAAATCCACACCGGTAGCAGCTTCCAGCGCACGGATGTTGCGGCCTTCACGCCCAATGATCTGGCCTTTTATTTCATCGCTTTCCAGATTAAACACCGTTATGGAATTTTCAATTGCCTGTTCGGCTGCGGTTCGCTGAATGGTTTGAATAACAATTTTGCGGGCTTCTTTATTGGCTTTTTGCCGGGCGTCATCCACAATTTCCTGTTGAATGGCAAGGGCCTGTGCATGTGCTTCCTGTTTTAAGCTTTCTATCAGTTGTGTTTTAGCTTCTTCTGCTGTTAACCCGGCTACTTTCTCCAGGCGCCGGATATGCTCTTCCTGGTGCTTTTCCAATTCGTTGCGTTTAACACTTACTACTTCTATCTGGCGGTTAAGGTTTTCTTTAATACTTTCATTGTCTTTCATTTGCTTGTCAAGGGCAACCTCTTTCTGATTTATAGCAACCTCTTTTTGTTTGATACGATTCTCCGCATCACTGATCTTCCTGTTTTTTTCAAGCACCTCACGGTCGCTTTCAGCTTTTAGCTGTACAAATCGTTCTTTTGCTTCCAGTAATTTTTCTTTTTTTAAGGTTTCAGCGTTGGTTTGGGCATCCGAAAGAATTTTCTGGGCCTGTAATTCCGCTTCATCGAGTTTTTTTTGAGTGTCTTTAGCGTATATTAATTTGCCCGCAATAAATATTCCTGCCAGCAAGGCAACTACTGCGGTTATTAAGATATAAATGAGGGTTGAATTCATTGAAATGATTTTTATTACTGTTTACAATCTGATAATACGTTCTCACTAAGCCCATAACCTGCTTTTTGAGTTGGTAATTAGCGAAGTTAATGGTTAATGATTAATTGTTAAAGGTTAATGGTAATGTTGGTTCAATATCCGATGATTCAGCATTTGTGCCTGATTCAGGCATATTTACAGCTTTGGTATGCGTTACAAAGACGCATCAAGCGTCTTTTCCAAAGAATCTAATTTGGCCTGCATATTTGCCGGAAGTGAGGGGAGGGAAGAGGGATCGGCTCTATCGGTGGCAAACCACACAAGAACCATTGCTATATAATCCTGCATGTCTTTGCCGGCAAACTGGGTTTTGAATTCGGCAATCTTATCCTGAATAACTTTTACTGCCCTTCTAACTGTTTCTTCATCTTTAGGTTCAATCTTAATCCGGTAGTTCCTGTCTCCGATTAAAATATTTATGGCAACTAAATCCTGCAAAATTGAAAATTTTAATGCTAACAATGAGTTTCCGGTTCCGTGAATAATCATTCATTAATAAAGGAAATACACTTTTCCACTTCTTTCAGATATTGGTTTATCTTTTTTTCGAAACTTTTTTTGTCTTCTTCGTTCATTTCTCCTTTGCTGGCTTTAAGTACTTCAATGCGCAGCGATAATAATTTTAACTGCTCATCCTTTTCTTTTTCCTTTAGTTTTATTAAGTTCAATTCATCTTTAAGCTTATCATTTTCTTTTTGCAGAGAGGCATATCTTTTTAGCAGATGCTCCACTTTACCGGTAATCCGCTTAATATGTTCGTCGAAATCAGGCATTATTCAATTTTTGAGTGGTGCCGGAGATGCTTACCTTCTTATTTCGGCCTGTAGCTCGGTTTCGAAAGAAGACATGATGCTGTTCATCATGACATCAATTTCCGTATCGTTAAGCGTTTTTTCTTTATCCAGAAAAGTAAAGCTTACGGCCATTGATTTTTTACCTGCTCCCAGTTTTTCACTTTCAAAAACATCAAATAACTGCATGCTTTGGAGTTTGGTCAATTTTATCCTGTTAACGGTTTTTTCCACACTTTCATAGGGAAGCGTATTTGATACTACAATAGCCAAATCCCTTCTTACAGGCAATTGTCTTGATAATTCCGTAAAGCTTAAATTCTTTGAAGGATCTGAAGCTGTGAGTGTATCCCAGTAGAAATCGGCAAATGCTACCGGTTGCTTTATGTCGAATTGTTCCAGCATCTTTTGAGAAACTGTTCCCATCTGCAAAATCTGTTTAGCGTTCACAGAAGCCTTACTTCCATACTCCAGATAATTGGTATCAGTAGCTGTAATGTCCGGATCATCAACACCCATTAATTTAAGAATGCCTGAGGCGACACCTTTAATAAAATAGAAATCAGCTATTACAGGTTTATTCTTCCAGGATGCTTCGTGGGTGTTACCTGTAGCGTATAACGACAAATGATCGCGTTCTTCGTATTTACCGATACCGGTAGTGCGGTACGTTTTTCCAAATTCAAAAAATAAAATATTGCCGTTACGCCGATTGAGGTTGTATGACATGGCTGCCAGGCCGGTTTCCAGCATGGAAGGCCGCATAATGTTTAAATCAGCGCTCAGGCTGTTGACCATTTTTACAGCAAACTGTAATACGTCTTCTGTAAAATATTTGCTGTTTGTAATGGAGTTGGTCATTATTTCATGAAAACCCATCCCCGTCAGATAGTTGGAAATCTTTTCTTTATAAGCTGATTTTGCATAGTTATCTACAGCAGGAGAAATGGTTATAGACGTAGGGATTTCAATATTATCATACCCGTCTATACGCAGGATTTCTTCAACAATATCTGCCGGCAAAGTAATATCCGTTTTACTGTATGGAACTTTTACCCTCATTTCATCAATACCTTCTTTTATCATTTCAAAACCCAGCGCTTCGAGTATTTTTCTGATAGCATCCTGGTGGTAATTTTTACCGCTTAGTTTTTTCAGGTAATGATATCTTACTACTACCTCCGTTCTTGGTTTTGGATCGGGGTACACATCAATTATTTCAGAAGATATAATACCTCCGGCAATTTCTTTTATTAAAAGGGCAGCCCGCTTGAGAACATTAACGGTATTGGAGATATCTACACCTTTTTCAAAACGGCTTGCAGCGTCGGTGCGTAAGTTATGCCTGAAAGAAGTTTTACGTATCATCTCTGGGGTAAACCAGGCGCTTTCCAGGAAAATATCTGCCGTAGTATCTTTTACACCACTGTACAATCCGCCAAATACACCAGCTATGCACATAGGTTCCTCTTCATTGCAGATCATCAGGTCCTGTTCCGACAATTTGCGCTCTTTCTCATCTAATGTTACGAAAGGAGTGCCCTCTCCAAGTGTTTTTACAATAACCTTTTTACCTTTTATCGCGTCTGCATCAAAAGCATGCAAAGGCTGACCTGTTTCGTGCAGGATAAAATTGGTTATATCAACGATATTGTTAATGGGACGCAGACCGATGGCTTTTAATTTATCCTGTAGCCATTGTGGCGACGGAGCAATTTTTACCCCCCTGATGCTAACACCGGCATAGCGCTGGCAGGCCACGTTATTTAATATGGCCACCGTTATGCGCTGGCTGTTATTATCGGCCTTAAAAGTATTGGTAAAATGCGTTTTAGCTTTAA
>CAXTDO010000398.1:0-6168 GCA_964242315.1 uncultured Flavihumibacter sp. | reverse complement strand
TGGTTGATGGCTGCAAGTGATTAGTAACCTGCATCCAAGGCAGCACTCATATCAATTAGGCTCATTAATCACAATCATCAACCACCCCCGATGAAAAACGTGCTTCGCATCGTTTTTCATCGTCCCCTCCTTGAAAAGGAGGGGAACCGGGAACCCAAACTTCAAAATTCTTAATCTAATGACATTGCCCGAAGGGGTTCGCGTTTTTAGCTTATTTGTTGCTATAATCATGACACCCCTTCGGGGTTTTAACACGATACTTTATACACCTATCCGCTAATTAAGCCTTTAGCTACAAATACCTACTGCTTCACCGGCGGAGCTTTCACTTCCACCGTATCTGTCTCAAGAAATTGAACGTGGTACCCACCCGAATCTAACATGGTTTTTGGAAAGGCGGTCTTAAGCTTGTCCCAATCATTCTTACCCACTGCTGATTGAAAGAGAAATAACGCCTGTAACTTCTTTAATGATTGTAGTTGCATTACGCCCTGTGCGGTTATTTTGGTTCCTACAAGGTGCAGGGTTTGCAGGTTTTGTAAAGACTTCAGAGAAGCCAACCCTTTATCGGTAACATTGGTATTGTTTAATTGCAGAGAAGTGAGCTCTTTACAATCCGCAATTATAGAAAGCGCACTGTCATTAATTTTTGTATTACCGATTTTTAGCCAGACTAACTGCTTTTGCAAAGGCTTCAACAAACTAATATCTTTTGAAGTGAAATTAGTTGCGTTTATAAAGTTTGCTGACAGGTAATTACTGTTTTGCGCAACGGGTATTAGAATCACAGCCCTATCTCTTAATGCCTGTATCGCTTTTTCGTCAGCCGCTTCTACCGGTTTTGCCGGAATAAGTGGTGATGCTTTTTTTTCAGTACTGATATGATCGCTTTGTAGCGAAATAAGGTAAGTTTTAATTTTATCAGGCTGTGGAAAATCCTTTACTTTTTTGGTGAAGTCTGCACCCTGCTCGATCCACCAATGTAACAGGGCGATCTGTTTTTCATTAAGCTGTGGCTTTTCTTTTGGCGGCATGTGATGTTCGTCGTTTTCCGGCAGCATTACCCGCTTCATCAGTTCACTCTTTGAAACATTTGCAGGAACAATCTCGGCGCCGTTTTTTCCGCCTTTCATCAAAAGCATCGGATCATCCATGCGAAACTTTCCTTTTTGCTTTTTTGGTCCGTGACAGCTATAACATTTTGTTTGGAACATAGGATTAATAATATCGGCATATACCATCGCTTCCTGGACGTTTGGAATAGGCTTAAGAATGGTAATCACCGAATCTTTATCTCCCGTAAAAGCTGAAGTAAGATAATCGGTACCATGTGTAAGTGAACCACCAAGATGCCCTGTAACGGTAATCAACAACAACATTGACACCGACAATGCTTTGTAAGTGCTATCCAGTTCCTGTCTTGCTAATTTCATATAAAGGAACATAGAAGCGACAGCCACTCCAAAGCCCATCCACATATGCCAGCTTACCAGACTCACATTATAATCGCCGCTTAAAGATAACAGCGTACCTGTTAAGCAGGATGCCAGAGCCCCAAACATGCCCCATAGTAACACAAGCTTAATGGTCTGTATTGAAATATTAAAAGAAGGCTTTTTCTGCAACAATATCAGCAACAGGCTGACGAGTAGCACACCGATTGGTATATGGACCAGTACAGGGTGAAACCGGCCTATAAATTCAATAAAAGATCCCAACAATAAAAGATTTAATGAATGAGCAGGAAAGATAGTAAAATACGATCAGGCAATTATATCATCAATCACTTTTCCACTGACATCTGTTAAACGGAACGGCCTGCCCTGGAACTGATACGTAAATTTTTCATGATCAAACCCGAGCTGGTTAAGGATCGTGGCCTGGATATCGTATGCCGTTACTTTACCACTGACAGCATTGTAACCTATTTCATCGGTTTCACCATAAGTGAAGCCTTTCTTTATTCCGCCACCTGCCATAAATATGGTAAATGCGTCTACATGGTGATCCCTGCCTTTAAAAAGATTTTGCTTGCCGTCCCTGTTTTCCATCATCGGTGTTCTGCCGAATTCACCACCCCATATCACCAGCGTGTCTTCCAGCAAACCCCTTTGTTTCAGATCCAGTATCAGCGCGGTTACGGGCTTATCGGCCTGGCGGCATTTATTAACCAAGCCTACATCAACGGCTGTTTCGGCATTGGTACCATGGGTATCCCAACCCCAGTCGAACAACTGAATAAAACGAACGCCTTTTTCCACCAGTTTCCTGGCCAGCAACACGTTGTTGGCAAAGCATGATTTTCCCGGTTGGGTGCCATACATCTCGTGCATGGATGCGGGCTCATCATTGATGTTCATGGTTTCGGGCACGGATATCTGCATTCGGTAAGCCATCTCGTACTGGGAGATACGTGATAATATTTCAGGGTCGTTGTATTCTTTATATTCTTCTTTATTTACCTGGTTTATTGCCTCGATGGAAGCTTTGCGCAGGTCGCGGTCCATACCTGCAGGATCTTTGATAAACAGTACCGGGTCGCCTTCGCTCCTGCATTGTACGCCCTGGTATACTGATGGCAGGAAGCCGCTTCCCCAAACACTTTTGCCGGCGTCGGGAAATCTTCCGCCTGATGTCAGCACCACAAAACCAGGCAGGTTTTGATTTTCTGTTCCGAGCCCATATGTAGCCCAGGCGCCCATACTTGGACGTCCCAGCCTTGCAGAACCGGTTTGCATCAATAACTGAGCTGGTGCATGATTGAATTGATCTGTGGTTACTCCTTTTAAAAAACTGATTTCATCAGCAACCGTAGAAAGATGCGGCAGGTACTCACTGATCCAGGCGCCGCTTTCTCCATGTTGTTTAAATGCCGCCTGAGGGCCCAGCATCTTTGGAACGCCTCGAATAAAAGCAAAACGTTTCCCTTCCAGAAAAGAAGGCGGACAGTCCTGCCCGTGGAGTTTCATTAGTTCAGGCTTATAATCGAATAACTCCAGTTGAGAAGGTGCGCCGGCCATGTGCAGGTAGATAACGCTTTTTGCCTTGCCTGGAAACATAGGAAGCTTTGGTGCAAGGGGGTTAGCCGGATCGAACACAACGCTGTTGGTGTCGGTAGCGGTGCTTCTTCCGCAAGATTGCAGCAACGAACCAAGTGCCAGCGCCCCAAAACCCATGGCGCTTTCTTTTAAAAAATGCCTCCTGGTGAAATGGCTCAGCGTTCTTGCATTGGCCTCGTTCAAAAGCCGCTGGTTATGTTGTTCCTTCTGGGTCCTGTTGCAGTATAATTATCTTGTTTACTGTTTAATTCTTTGTTATCATTTCGTCCAGGTTCAAGATGGCATTTGCCACGATCACCAACGCAGCCGTTTCCACATTATTATGTTGATCGGGCTGGCCATTGATCTCACATGTTTTATCCGGATCATTCTTTAGTTTCTCAAATGCTTTGGTATATAAGTTCTTTAAAGCCGTTAAACGATCTGTTGTAATCGGTTTTGACAGTGCTAACCTGTAGCCTTCGCTTATCACTTTCGCTATATCCTTTTTATCGGTGGACTGCTCCTGCATCTTCCAGGCAAAATGGCGGCTTGCTTCCAGGTAAACTGAATCGTTCATAATTGTAAGCGCCTGCAAGGGTGTATTGGTTCTGATCCGTCTTACAGAACAAACCTCTCTCGAAACGCCGTCAAAGCTGATCATGGAAGGATAAGGTGCTGTTCTTTTCCAGAAGGTATACACGGCCCGGCGGTACTGATCTTCTTTGTCGCTCTTTATCCAGGAGCGCCCGTTGTAAGGCGATAGCCATATGCCTTGCGGTTGCCAGGGCATTACAGGCGCCCCATACATTTTATCGCTTAGCAAACCACCGATAGCCAGCGCCTGGTCACGTAATTGTTCGGCAGAGAGCCGCACCCGTGCGCCACGGGCATACAACTTATTATAGGGATCTTTTTCTAACAGCTCTTTACTTACTTTAGAATCCTGCCTGTAAGTGGCAGACATCACCATTTCTTTTAATAACTTCTTGGTACTCCAATGAAAATCGTTCATGAACTGGTAGGAAAGATGATCCAATAATTCGGGATGAGTTGGAGCAGCGCCTTGTGTGCCCATGTCTTCCAGCGTTTCCACGATGCCGTTGCCAAAGAGTTGTTCCCACATCCGGTTCACCATGGTTCTTGCTGTCAAAGGGTTTTGCTTGCTGGTGAGCCACATCGCCATACCTAACCGGTTGCGGGGTGCGTTTGAAGGAAACGGGTTCAATGAATGAGGAACATCGGCATTTACGGCTTCGCCTTTTACTAACCAGTTCCCTCTTTCAAAAACATTGGTAGGGCGGAACATGCTGGCGGGGTTGTCCATCATCACCGGTGTAACAGGCATGCTCTTCGTTAGCAGACTCCAGAATGCATTATATACTTGTTGATAGCCAGGCTTCTCTTTTCCAGGTAATTCATCGGTAAAATAAAACCAATCGAACTGCAAACCATTGTCATCCGGCTTCTTGAGATTAGGATTAACATAAGTAAGGTAAAGGTCATGAATACCGGATGCAGGCGGAAAGTCGGCACTGGAGATGGTCCAGCCTTTCGTTTGTGCTACCTGGATGGATTTCAAAACAGGACCATCAACGTTATCAAGATGAATGGTAAGAACACCTCCCGGAAGAAAGCCATTGTGCTTAAAAATGAGTTGACTGGTGCCGTTAATATCTGCTTTCTTTAAACGAGCCTCACCATTATTTCTGAAGGTGAGCCATTTGGTATCGGCAAGCTCTCCATTTACAAACTTATCTGCCGTTAAAGAATTGATTGCAGGCTGGCCGGTTTTAAGAAATGTGTACACCTGCTGCGATTTTTTTTCAAAGCCATTATCTTTCAGCCATGAGGTGATGCTATCTAAAGACAGTTTATCTTCCGGAGAAAAATGCCTGAGTAAAGGGTAATCGGCATAGGTATCTTCATCCCGGGTGTTGTTGAAGAAGGCACTGAATTTATAATACTCGTTGTGAGAGAAAGGATCGTAGGGATGGCTATGGCACTGCACGCAGGCGAAGGTAGTTCCCAATACGCCCTGCCAGGTTGTATTTACCCTGTCAAGCACTGCTGCGGTTCTGAATTCCTCATTGTCTGTTCCGCCTTCATCATTGGTCATGCTGTTTCGCTGGAAGGCCGTTGCCAGGTATTGGTCGTCTGTCGGGTTGGGCAGTAGGTCTCCGGCAAGTTGTTCAGTGAGGAACTGGTCGTAAGGTTTATCGTCATTAAACGCACGGATCAGCCAGTCGCGATACCGCCAGATCACCCGGTTATCATCCCTTTCATATCCTTTTGTATCGGCATAACGGGCGATATCCAGCCACATCGAAGTAAACCGTTCGCCATATTTTGGAGAAGCGAGTAAGGAATCTACCAGGTTTTCGTATGCCTTGCTATCATTACTTTCCAGGAACTTTTTGGTAAGAGCCGGTGAAGGGGGCAAGCCGGTGAGATCGAGACTGACTCTTCTTAGTAAGGTTGCTTTGTCGGCTTCGGGTGAAGGCTTTAAATTTTCCTGACGCAGTTTATCATGAATAAAATAATCAATATCATTTTTTTCCCAGGTGGCTGAACCGGAAAAAAGTCCGGACAAAAACCCTTTCGATGCAGGAAGCGGCGTTTCTTTAACGGGTACGTATGCCCAATGATCACCCCATACTGCGCCTTCCTTTATCCAGTTGTAAAGTATAGATTTTTCCTCTTCGTTTAACGGCTCATGCTTGTAAGGCATCCTTTCCTCCGGATCTTTAAGGTTTATCCTTCTGATCATTTCGCTATGATCGGGGTCGCCGGGTATAATGGCAAACTTACCGGATTCAGATTTAGCCAGCGCTTCAGAACGGAACAGCACACTAAAACCTGCTTTTCGTTTTACACCGCCATGGCAGGTAATGCATTTTTTATTAAGGATAGGTTTTACCTGTGTATTATAATCGATGGTTTTGCGGGGTGTGCTGAAGATAAATACGGATGCTGCTAAAACCAGGCAGCATAAAATGAGCACGATTTTTTTGTTTTTTCCAAATGTCATGAATACAAGCGATTTTCCGATGGATAAATTTACAGCTATTCTGGGAAATGGGCAGTATTTTGTGGTTGCCGGTTTTTTTTAAACACAGAGGGCGCAGAG
>CAXTDO010000397.1:0-6170 GCA_964242315.1 uncultured Flavihumibacter sp. | reverse complement strand
CTTTATAGCTATCAGCAGTCAGCTATCAGGAGAAAAGCTGATAGCTGATAGTCTACACTAACCACTTCTACTGCCTTCATCCGTATCATTCATTTTTTAAATTACAAACCATACATGTCATTAGCTAAAATATTGTGGGTAGACGACGAGATTGAAAGTTTACAATCTCAAAAAATTTTTCTTGAAAGTAAAGGGTACGATGTACAAACGCTCACCAATGGTTTTGATGCTATTGATTATGTAAAGGAACATGCTGTTGACCTTGTTTTAATGGATGAAAGCATGCCCGGCATCACGGGTTTGGAAACCCTGGCAAAAATTAAGGAAGTCAGCTCGCAGATCCCTATAGTGCTCATCACTAAAAATGAAACGGAGAACCTGATGGATGATGCCATCGGCAGCCAGATCAGCGATTACCTGATAAAGCCGGTTAACCCTAACCAGGTATTACTCTCACTAAAGAAAATTCTTGATAATAAAAGGCTTGTTGCTGAAAAAACTACTTCGGCCTATCAGCAACAGTTCAGGAATCTATTTATGGTATTGAACAGTAATCCGGATTATAATGAATGGATGGAGATTTATAAAAAGCTTGTTTATTGGGAACTTGAAATGGGAAAAAGCGATAGCCCTGAAATGAGGGAAATATTTCAATCGCAGAAGCAGGAAGCAAATGCTGAATTTTTTAAATTCATCTCGCGTAATTATACATCCTGGGTAAATCCTAAATCATCGGAAGCACCAACCATGTCGCATACGTTGATAAAACAGAAAGTGCTTCCTACAGTAGAAAAAGGAGTACCTACTTTTTTTATTCTGATAGATAACCTGCGATTCGACCAGTGGAAAGTAATACAACCCATTTTCGCGGAGAGCTTTCGCATTTTAGAAGAAGAAACATTTTACAGCATACTTCCTACAGCCACACAATACTGTCGTAATGCCATCTTCGCCGGGTTGCTTCCAATTGATATCGACAAGCAATTCTCCGCTCAATGGAAAAATGATGATGAGGAAGGGGGCAAGAACTTATATGAAGAAGATTTTTTTCGCGCTCAACTAAAGCGGTTAAAAAGAGATGATATCAAATTCTCTTATACCAAGGTACTCAATCATAACGATGGCCAGAATCTGCTTAACAATATCCATAACCTGTTGGGGAATGATCTTAATATTATCGTGTACAATTTTGTAGATATGTTAAGTCATGCCCGTACCGAAATGGAAGTTTTAAAGGAACTTGCCAGCGACGAAGTCAGCTACCGGAGCATTACCAGCAGTTGGTTTGAACATTCACCCCTGCACCAGGCGTTAAAAAAAATAGCCGATAAAAAAATCAACCTAGTACTGGCTACCGATCATGGCAGTGTGCGTGTAAAGAATGCCTGCAAAGTGATTGGTGACAAACAAACAACTTCTAACCTCCGGTACAAACATGGTCGCAATTTAAATTATGAACCTAAAGAAGTGTTGGCTTTCAGAGATCCCAAAGAAGCCGGTCTGCCCAGTCCAACACTAAATTCATCGTATATCTTTGCCCGTGAAGACGGCTTCCTTTGTTATCCCAACAACTACAATTACTACGTCAATTATTATAAGAACACCTTCCAGCATGGCGGCGTCAGCCTGGAGGAAATGATTGTACCGGTGATTAAGATGACGAGTAAATAGGTATGAAATATGAGGTATGGGGTATGAGGTGAGGTGAAAACCCCGAAGGGGTGACATGATTCTTTGCACGAATAAATCATGCCACCCTTCGGGGTTTTCTCTGACTCATACCCCATACCTCATACCTCATACCTGGCAGGTATCCAAACTTCCGTATATTTGCCTCCATGAAATTCAACCAGCTTAGTTTAACTAAAATTGAAAAGATTCTGGAAGAGTCGGGATATGTGGTTCGTTATGAAAGAGGTACATTCCAGAGTGGTTATTGTATTTTAGAAGAAAGAAAGATAGTAGTACTTAATAAATTTCTGCAGACGGAAGGCCGGATCAGTATTTTGGTGGACCTTATCCCACAATTGAATATTGATATACACCATCTGACGCCGGAAACCCATAAGGTTTATGAAGAAATCATCCGGCAGCACGAAGTTGCAAATTCATAACCACGGGCGTTCTTTTTTATCATTGGTACCGTTGCCTTAACCTCTCATCATTAATTTTACTTTCTATTTGGCATACCCATCTCTTAAAATAACTTTTCTTGGAACAGGTACCAGTGGCGGTGTACCTATGATAGGATGTGGCTGTGAAGTATGCAGCTCTACTGATAAAAAAGACAAACGCCTGCGTTCAAGTATTTTAGTGGAGTCTGCTCATACTTCTCTGGTAGTAGATTCAGGACCTGATTTTCGCTACCAGATGCTTCGCGCAAACGTTAAAAAACTGGATGCTATTGTCTTTACACATCCTCATAAAGACCATATCGCCGGACTGGATGACGTAAGGGCGTATAATTTCTTTACCCGGAAGCCAATGGAGATCTATGCAAACGCAATGACCCAGCAAGCTTTGAAAACTGAATTCGCCTATGCATTTTCCGACCACAAATATCCCGGAATTCCCGAGCTGAACATGCATTTGATCGATAACAGGGATTTTGTAATAGGAGATATTCCGGTAACTCCTATAGCAGTGTGGCACCTGAAGATGCCGGTACTTGGATTCAGGTTTGGCAAGTTTACCTACATCACCGATGCAAACCGTATTGATGAAAAAGAAAAAGATAAAATCCGCGGTTCTGAAATATTGGTAATAAATGCCCTACGTAAACAAAAGCATATCTCCCATTTCAACCTGGAAGAATCTATTGCCCTGGCTAAAGAATTAGAGATACCACAGGTGTATCTTACTCATATCAGCCATCAACTGGGGAAACACCAGGATGTTAGCTCGGAATTGCCTGCCGGGGTATCTCTTGGTTATGATAATCTGGAACTTATTCTTACTTAGCGGCAACTATCAACCTATATGGCTTTCTATATTTCGAATGTTGACTCCGCCATTTTTTGCCTGAAGATAACGTGATTTCCTCCCTGATTTTTCCATAAAACACGCTACCCGCAAATTGGCATAATCGATAATTTCAGGCATAAATCAGCCTCATGTTTGAAAAGATTGTTAAAGACTATTTTTCCTTTAGCAGGAAAGAGCGAATAGCTGTATTAATACTGGTATTTCTGATCATCATCATTTTACTGCTTCCTTATCTGTTTCCCAAACCGGAAGGAAGTTTTAAAGAAGCCGAGACAAAAGATTTTGCCATTCAGTTAAGTCAGCCAAACGCAGCAAAAAAGCAAACAGCCGTTAAGGAAGGCACTAGCGAAGATCATAATTATAAATCGAGTTATGAATCAAGCTCCTTCCATGAAGATAAGCTACCAAAAAAAGCAGCATTGTTTTACTTCGATCCCAACACGTTGTCAGGTGACGATTGGAAAAGACTGGGCCTGCCTGATAAAACTATAAGAACAATCCATAACTACATTTCGAAAGGAGGGAAATTTAAAAATAAAGAAGACATTCAAAAAATCTATGGATTGCATGCAAATGATGTGGAGCGATTGCTTCCTTATGTAAGAATTGAAACCACCGGTAATTTGTCAAAACAAGATTATCATGCGCGCCTATCTGCCACTTTATCTCCTGAGGGTTACAACCGGCTTAAGTCGCCGCATCTGTTACACCTCATTGATATCAATAAGGCTGACACCGCTGAATGGATAGCCTTACCGGGACGTGGTAGCCAGCTGGCTACACGCATCGTGCGTTTCAGAGAAAAGCTGGGGGGCTTTTACTCAGTGGACCAGCTATCGGAAATTTATGGCCTGCCCGATTCCACGTTTCAAAAGATAAAGCCCGGCTTAACCGTTGTTAATGCAGCGGTGTCATTAATAAATATCAATGCAATTGAGGTAGATGAATTAAAACAACATCCCTATATAAAATGGAATATTGCTGCCGCTATTATTGAATACCGAAAGCAGCATGGCAATTTTAAATCGGTCGAAGATCTTAGAAAGATCGATCTTATAACAAATGACACTTATACGAAAGTTGTTCCCTATCTGAAGGTGGAATAGCTGCGTTTAAAAGTTTTTAACGTTCCCCCACAAAAATTAATACTAACACCTGTTAGTATTAATAAAAAATGTTATTATCTTGCACCAGCGCAGCGTTTGTGCAAGAAGTATTGCTAAAATATGAATTTTGAGATATCGGAGATCACGCAACAAGTGGGGCAGGTGACGAGGGATTTTGCCAATCAGAACATCAGGCCTCACGTAATGAAGTGGGATGAAAATCAGGAATTTCCGCTTCATGTTTTTAAGGAATTAGGAAAGCTTGGTTTGATGGGCGTACTGGTTCCTGAAGAGTATGGCGGTGCCGGACTTTCATATTTTGAATATGTAACCGTTATACAGGAAATTGCTAAAGTTTGTGGATCAATCGGTCTTAGTGTTGCTGCCCATAATTCGCTTTGTATTGGTCATATCATGGCTCATGCAAACTCCGATCAAAAGCAACGATACTTGCCGAAGCTGGCTTCAGCAGAGTGGTTAGGTGCCTGGGCACTTACAGAACCAAATACAGGCAGCGATGCCGGAAATATGAGATGTGTTGCAGTTAGAGAAGGAGATAGTTGGATCATTAACGGAACTAAATGCTGGATAACCCATGGCAACAGCAGTGATGTAGCAGTGGTTATCTGCAGAACCGGTGAGCCAAGAAATAAAGACAATGCAACAGCTTTTATTGTTGAAAGAGATAATGCCGGACTGAGTGCGGGAAAAAAAGAAAACAAGCTGGGAATGCGCGCAAGTGAAACCACCGAAATGATTTTTAACAACTGCCGGGTTCCGGATGCAAACAGGATTGGTGAAGTAGGGGCAGGGTTTAAACAGTCTATGAAAGTGTTGGATGGCGGAAGAATATCTATTGCAGCTTTAAGCTTAGGAATTGCAAAGGGGGCGTATGAAGCTTCGGTAAAATATTCCAAGGAGCGTCACCAGTTTGATCAGCCAATTGCAAACTTTCAGGGAATTTCTTTTAAGCTGGCTGATATGATCACTGAAATAACAGCCGCGGAATTATTGACAATGCAGGCAGCCGACTTAAAGAATCGTGGCGAACAAATGACTCAACAGGCAGCTATGGCAAAATATTACGCCAGCGAAGTGGCCGTACGAACATCAACAGAAGCCGTTCAGATTTTTGGTGGTTATGGATATACCAAAGATTTTCCGGTTGAAAAATATTATCGTGACAGTAAATTATGCACCATTGGTGAAGGAACGTCAGAAGTGCAGAAACTGGTAATTTCCAGGGAAGCATTTAGAAAATAGCCTCTTTCGATTGCTTGTTATATGGCCCGGGTGTGAACCCGGGTTTTTTTATGTTAGTGCGTGAATAAAATTGATTCTAATAGAAGCCAACAACCTGTGAGGTTTGTAAAAACCTCACAGGTTTAGAATATGAGGCAGTCTGAATTTCAAACCTGTGAGGTTTTTACAAACTTCACAGGTTGTTAGCTTTTTTAAATCAATTTATTAACAGCAGCATAATACAACAGCATGATTGTTTTAGCATCTTTAATCTCGCCATTTACAATCATACTCATTGCTTCTCTAAAACTTATCTCCAACACCTCAATGTCTTCATGATCATCTTCCAATCCACCTCCTTCTGTTATTTTCATATCCTTTTCATACGCTGCTACAAAAAATGTCAGCATCTCGGTAACGGAGCCCGGAGACATATAAGCTTCAAAAATTTTTTGAACCGACGAAACTTTGTAGCCTGTTTCTTCTTCGGTCTCTCTTTTAATACACTCTTCGGCATTGTCTTTATCCAGCAATCCGGCGCAAGCTTCAATCAGCATTCCAGATTCATTTCCATTAATAAAAGACGGAAGCCGGAACTGCCTGGTTAATATAACAGTTCCCTGTTCTTTATTGTAAAGTAATATAGTAGCGCCATTGCCCCTGTCATAAGCTTCACGGCTTATTGTTGTCCATGTTCCATTTCTCAACTGATAGTCATAAGTGATTTTCCTTAAAACATACCAGTTATCCGACAATACATCTGTCTTTAGTATTTTTATTCGTTCGTTCATTTAAAGAAACTTTTGGAATTTGATTAGCTTAAGCTGCTGGATAACC
>CAXTDO010000396.1:0-6176 GCA_964242315.1 uncultured Flavihumibacter sp. | reverse complement strand
TGCTTCGCATCGTTTTTCATCGTCCCCTCCTTGAAAAGGAGGGGAACCTGGAACCATAACTTCAAATCCCTTAAATGACATTATCCGAAGGGGTAGCATCATTCATTATAGCAAGACACTTTATACCACCCTTTCTGGGTTCGCGTTTGAACTACTCATTTTCTATAATCACTTCACCCCTTTGGGGTTTAACATCAGGACATGCACTGATTTTGATAGCCTATCTTTGCCCATCAAACAGCATTATGAAAAAAAAACCGTACACCTATATTCTGATTGTACTTTTTACAACCTGCAACATTTCCCTCCTGTTCGGCTGGGGATTCTGGGCGCATCAAAGAATTAACCGCGCAGCTATTTTTGCATTGCCTGATAGCATGAAGGTTTTCTTTTATAATCATGTCGACTATATTACCGAAGAAGCACAGATGCCCGATGTACGCATCTACGCCATCAACTACAGAGAGGAAGCTAACCGGCATTATGTAGATCTCGAAATGCTTCCTGACACTTCTTATGAAAAAATGCCGGCTACTTTAGCGGAAGCAAAAAAGAAATACGGCGATTCGCTTCTACAGAAGTCAGGCTTGCTTCCATGGTACATCGATGATATCATGACAAAGCTTACCAAAGCATTCCAGGATAGAAACAAACCTTATATCTTATTCCAGGCAGGTGATATAGCACATTATATAGGAGATGCACATATGCCTTTGCACACTACTATTAATCATGACGGGCAACTAACCGGTCAGAAAGGAATCCATTCATTCTGGGAAGCTCAGTTGCCACAGAGTTTTGGTGACAGTTATAACTTTTACACAGGCAATGCTGTTTATATACCCGATACTAAAAAGGAAATCTGGCGCATTATGAAAGACAGTCACCGCCTGGTTGACACCTTGCTGCTTGCCGAAAAAGCATTGCAACAACAATTTCCTGCAGACCAGCAATATGAGAAAGATGCCGCCGGTAACACTCTAAAAAATACTTTTGGCCAAACCAAACATTCACTTGCCTATGCCAAAAGATATCATGATGCCTTGAACGGCATGGTAGAACATCAGATGAGGTTATCCATAGCTGCCGTTGCTAACTTTTGGTATACCGCCTGGGTAAACGCCGGCAAGCCTGATCTGACCAGTCTTGATGCCCCATCTCTTACCCAAAGAAATAAAAAGCTGCTAAAAAAAGACCTTAGCTTATGGAAGAAGGGTAAGTTATTTGGTTTGAAAACTTCCAATGAATTTTAACAACCGGATGTGCTGAAAGAAGTGGGTGCTACAACTTTCAATCGTTTTCATCGTTTATCAGCAATTGATTTGTAGGTTTGCACCCAAATAAACTATTCTCTCATGCATACGATTTCTCACCCCTGGCATGGTATACCCTCCGGAGATAATGCTCCAAGGATTGTAAATGCAATCATTGAAATTCCGCAAGGCTCGCGCTGTAAATACGAAATTGATAAAGATAGCGGCTTACTTAAATTAGACAGGGTAATTTATTCTTCCTTTTATTATCCCTGTAACTACGGGTTTATTCCGCAAACATATGGAGGTGATAAAGATCCGTTAGATATTCTGGTTATTACATCAGTGCCGGTGCAGGCGCTATGTATTGTACAGGCCAAGGTGTTGGGTGTGATGCAGATGGTAGACAGCGGTGATGCCGATGATAAGATAATTTCCGTAGCAGCTAACGACCCAAGTGTAAACCATTATAATAATATCGAAGAATTACCCAAACACTTTTTTGATGAGCTACGCCACTTCTTCGAAGAATACAAAAAGCTCGAAAATAAAACAGTGAAAGTGGATGAAATATTAGATAAGTCTGTAGCGCTTAAAACAATCCAGGAGGCAATGGAATTTTACAATGAAACCTTTAAAAAGGAATAACATGGCGCCGGCAACGATAGTGATACTGCTCCTCATCGGACTGGCTGCCGGACTATTGAGCGGTTTGGTAGGCATAGGCGGAGGCATTATTATTGTTCCTGCATTGGTATATTTCCTTGGTTTTAGCCAGCATTCTGCGCAGGGAACTTCTCTTGGCCTGCTGCTGCCACCGGTAGGAATTCTTGCCGTTATGAATTATTATAAAAAGGGTTTCCTTGATATCAAAGTGGTGATAATCATGGCCATCGCTTTTATTGTAGGCGCTTACCTCGGCAGTAAGTTATCCATCAACATGTCTGAAGAAAAATTAAAGAAATTCTTTGCTATAGTGTTGCTGTTGATAGCGGGGAAGATGTTGTTGTTTGATAAATAGGTATGAGGTATGGGGTATGAGGTATGGGGTGTATGTCTGTTTTAACTCATACCTCATACCCCACACTTCATACCTGTTAAAAATACCGCTTAATAACCCTCAACGTGTGCGTACGCTCGAATGTATCCTGATTAACGATTCCCTGACTATCAATTTTATCAATCCTTACTTTTACGGAGGAATGAATTATTTCATGATCGTTGAGCATGATGCCAACATGGGTGATCCTTCCTTCGGCGTTATCAAAAAATGCGAGGTCTCCGCATCGGGCTTCCATTAAAAATCCGATTGCCTCGCCGAGGCCGGCTTGCTGGTAAGCATCTCTCGGCAAGGGTACATTTAAAAATTTATAAACAGTTTGCGCAAAGCCGCTGCAGTCTATACCAAAAACACTTTTCCCTCCCCACAGATAGGCGGTATTTAAAAACCTGAAAGCTATGGTACGAATGGTTGTCGAATCACGTTGCGCATCATTACCGTTCCAGCAATTACCACTGAAATGTACCGTGTTTTTATTCCAATTCGCTTTATCACCATTAATCGCTGTTAAAGAACCACCTAAAGGCACCATCATTCTTATTCCGTTAAAATCAACTTCATTAACCCAGTCATTCATAAGCACCGTTTCTTTAGACAGGTACTGTTCTTCGTCAATCATTGTTACATGTCCATCCTGGCACCATCCCTCGTAGCCTTCATAACGTGTTTGTATTCTTATCCAATGATCTTTTCCACGTTCCGTTATAAGACAAGGTTCACCAAATAGCTGCTGGCTCACCATTTCGCTCCTGTGAGAAGGCTCCGAACGCATAGGGCTTACAGGAACACAGCAAATTGCAAAGGCAGCATTAAGATCATAATTCATCATTTGAAGTTCTATTATTTTTACGACATACCGATTGCATTATTAAAGTTTACATAAATCTGCATACTATTAGCTGCCTGCCCTGGTTTGGTTATGGAATTTAATTTTGTGTCGCATCATAGCATGAGAAGGCATTCAAACATTCAGACTTTTTAACTGTTTATATACAATGGATATGTGCCTCTACGTTATTACCCTGTTCATACCAGATACTGATTATTTTACTTTAAACGGATTGTTATAAAAGAAAACTTGCCTGTGAACGTTGACAAATATCATCATATAACCGATCAGGAACTGCTTCAGAATTTTTATCTTGACCGGGATAATCAATGGCTGGGCATTTTATTGCAACGCTACACGCTATTACTACTGGGTGTTTGTATGAAATACCTGAAGAACGAAGAAGAAGCCAAAGACTGCGTTCAGCAGATATTTTTAAAAACCATTACCGAGCTGCATAAATACCAGGTAGACTACTTCAAAAGCTGGATATATATGGTGGCAAAAAATCATTGCCTGATGAAACTAAGAAACCATCCGGGCAAAACCACAACGGACCTGACAGAAAACCTGGCAGGAGCAGTTTCAGAGGAAGAATCTGACACAAAATTTCAGCACCTTGAAAAAGACAGAACACTCGATCTGATGGGTAACGCCCTGGAAGAATTAAGTAATGAGCAAAAACAATGTGTAACTTTGTTCTATCTTGAAAAACAATCTTACCAGGCAATTGCCGCTACTACCGGCTTCTCAGTATTAAAAGTTAAAAGTTACATACAGAACGGAAAAAGAAATCTTAAAATATCCCTTGATAAAAAATTACAACGCAGGTAAAATCGCAATTGTATTCAATGATAAACGATAATGAGTATTGACATTTTAAAAATATTATCAGATAGTAATAAAGACATCGATAATCAAAAGCTGATGGATTATGTATCCGGTCAGCTTTCAGCGCAGGATTTACATGAAGTAGAGAAGTCTATGGCCTCCAGTAACTTTGTAAACGATGCCGTGGAGGGCTTGATGGAGGTAAAAAACAACAGGCATATATCCGCTCTCGTTGAACAGCTAAACACCGACCTCAACAAAAAGCTTCGTGAGAAGAAGAAACATAAAGAAAAAAGGAAACTGCGCGAATATCCATGGATCTACGTTTCAATTGCGATTATCCTCTTACTGGCAGTGATCTCCTGGTTTGTGTTGAGTAAGATAAAAGGTTAATTATTAATGATTAATGATTAATCATTGATATTGTATATAAATCGGCTGCGGCTTAAGTTTCAGCAAGTCTTCCGGAGTTAGCATGCGGCCATTCGACTTTGTATCGTTTTTATAAAATAACTTAAAGCCGGTAAACTGAACAGGTTCTTTATAAACATATGCCTGATAAGTATCCAGTTTACGTGCAGGAGTTCCCCAGCCATCCATTTCAACCACTAACTGCACTTCCGGCCTTGTTTTAATTTGTTTATGGTTGGTCAGCATGCCTTTGTAAAACGGTGAATTACTAATATTTTGGGAGAAAGATTATTTTTTTTCACCAGGTCTGCCAGGTAATTACTTGCATAATTTACGTCTGTGGCATCAAAAGTGCCCACAACTTTACCCGGCGCAACTCCCGTCTTCATTGAAAATTCAGGGTCGATACCTAAATGAACATTAGGCATCATAAGGTATTTCTCCAACATAGGAATCTCTTCTTCAAGGGTACTCAGCCCTACCTGAAGATCGAGGAACACGAGGGCATTTATTTGTTTTGCCATGTTCAGCACAGAATCAATCTGATTGAAAGGCATCCGCAGCCGGTATTTACCTCCATTGCCCGGACTCATTTGTGCCGTAGTTGCAATATAATGCAAAGCAGGAATTACTTCTATAGTAGAATCAGCCAGTTGCCATTTTTTTACTTCGCCCTGTAACTTTTTAAGCATTTCGTCAGGTGGCAATTCACCCAGTATTCCCATTCTTTTGGAATAGAGGTTGCCGTAAAAGGCAATAATCCTTTTAAAAGGCAGTAAGGCTCCCGCGTTGGGATAAATCGATTGAACCGGCCAATGCCCCGAAGAGTCACCGTTGGTTAAGTGAGCAATGTGTTGATTATAAAGGGTAGTATCTAATGTACCAGCAACAGCGTTTTTTGTGCTGCTATCTGCAAGTTCTTTGCCTTTAACAACAGGCTTCGCAAGCGTATCTGCAAGCTTTGATTGGGAATGATCTGGCGTGTTGTTTCTTTCATCTGCTCCTCTGGCCCAATACAAAGTTGAAGAAACAGCTATAACTACAAGGGAAAGAATTATTGCCAGGCGAGTAGGTTTTTTAGACAGAATATTCTTTCTGCCCGGATTGTTTCCTGGTATTAAGGGTATATTATTCATGAACGGATAGGTTAAAAAGCAGAAACGAAAACTGTTCTCTTTTATTTCAGTGCCGTTAAAGATAAGCATCCACCTCAAATATAAAAAATTAAGTATGTATAATAGTAATCACACAGTTTAATAAGCTGTTTTATCAGTTTTATGATGCCATTCCTTAAATACTTCCAGCGCTTCATCACCTGCTACGCGAAGCATCTTAATCTTTCTTACAGGCAATGCACAGCTTATTTCATCGTAGATAAAAGAATCATCAAAGCCTATTGAAGCAGCGTCTTCGCGGGTATTGGCATAGTAAACCCTTTGGGGCCTGGCCCAGTAAATAGCTCCCATGCACATGGGACAAGGCTCACAGGAAGTATAAATTTCGCAGTCGTTCAACTGGAAGGTTTGCAGGTTTTTGCAGGCATCGCGGATAGCAACAACCTCGGCGTGTGCTGTGGGATCGTTGGTAGAGGTAACCATATTCCATCCCCTTCCAACAATTTCCTCTCCCTTAACAATTACACATCCGAAGGGACCACCTTCATTTGTAGTAACGCCCCTGCGTGAGAGGTTGATGGCCTGTTTCATGAAATCTAATTCTCTTGACAAGTACTATAATTTAAAAGATTTGATAGTTTCTTTTAACCGCAGAGGACGCGGAGGGTTTCGCAGAA
>CAXTDO010000395.1:1088-6183 GCA_964242315.1 uncultured Flavihumibacter sp. | reverse complement strand
GCACATCCCAGCCGGTGCCCGGTTCCAGGCGATAAGCCTGGGAGTAATTGGTGAGCTTGGGATCGCCTTTGGTGAAATTCATCAGGCATTCTTTAATAGTTTCCCTGGTAGTGCCTGGTGCAATTCCCATAAAAGTATAAGGGAAGTCACCGCCATGATTATTCAATTGAGGAGGGAAATAATAAGCTTCGGGTTTACCCATCTGTCCGATCAGCGCGGCCTTTTCGTCGTTGTGATGAATATGATGTGGAAGCGGTCCCATGTTATCGAAAAACTTCGAGTACATGGGCCAGGCCTGATGTTCGTTCCAAAGCCGGTCGCCAATAATCTGACCTTTGAGTTCACTGATGGCATCTTTCAACAGTACCTGTTGTTCAGTAGTGCCGTCGTTAAAAACAACAGCGCTTAATCCTTCATTTTCTCCGGTAAGCGGACCATTCTTTGCAGGGGTTGTGGAAGAGAGCCAGCGTTCGTCTATCCCTCCACGTTGCCCTCCCAGTACGTAGTAATCATCAGGATGTAGTTTGATGCGCCGTCCCGGTACGCAGAATGATCTGGGCACCCATGTTGGAGCCAAACGCAGGATGCCTTTACCCTGTTCAAATGCTTGTTGAGCGATACTCATCTTTTATATGGTTTTGTATTAGAATGTGATTTTAATATGCGTTCGTTGATTCTAAAAATGTAGTGATCTGTTCATCCTGGTGCAGCACTTCAAATGTAAGGTCGTATGACCTGCTCTCACCGGGCGCCAGGTAAATTAGTTGCTCTTGCTTCCTGGCTGTTGCCTGTCCTACAGGCGGGTTGGTTCCGGGTTCCAGTCCTGTTACATATTCACCCGTGCCCCAGTGCTGCCAGTTCGTTAACCAGGGCAATTGTTTTTTGGGAAACCTTAAAGACACGGCCAGTTTGATACCGGCATTGTATAAGCCGCATACACATTGGCCCGAATCGTCATGATCGATATTAATGAAGGCAGCTTCCTCGCCAAAGCCCGAATGTTCCTCTAACGGTTCCGGACACCTGTGGAAATCATTTCCTTCCCTGAATATCTTCCTGTTTTCTTCCTTTTCCCGCGATTGCCAGGTTCCCTTCCAAACGATGGTTGTTCCTTCATCTATTAACGGCCAGCCAAAATTGCAATGATATAACAACATGTGCGGGGCCGGAGTATTACCCCGGTTTGTTACCTCATCGTGAATACGTATCAATGCGCTGCCCAACGCTCCGGAGATGGTACGTTTCAATTCGAGGTTAGGACCAAATATCCTGAACTGCTTTATGGTGCCCGTAATGCTCATGTTTAATTCTCCGGCTACAGGATCAGGTTGAATAATGGATGTTATCTCGGCTGCTATATTACTTACCGGCCCATGAAGGCCCCGCTCGCCGTGTTCATCAGATTCAGGCCCGCCCACATGATCGAGTCCGCAGGTAACCATTAATCCGCCGCCGAAAGTTTTAAGCCAGTCTATTCCCTTGTTGGAAGTGTTGGGCGGTGTTATTCCTGACTGACTGATCCAGGCAAGGCTATGCTGGTTAAAAAAAGCATCGGCTATATCCATCGCCCTGTCTAAAACTACTTTATAACGCAGTCCGGTTCCGGTATTCACCCATGCAATCCTGGTACCTTTTCCGGGTCCGTTATCCAGTATGGAAGTTTCAATACCTCCAAGCTGTAATGGATTGGAAATTTTATTGAACCCGGATCTTTGTGTCAATTGTTTGGCTTTACGAGCTGTCAGGTGTCAGCAATCAGCTATCAGCCTGAAACTCCTGGTTATATACTTATCAATTTGCAATCATAGCGCCTCAGAACCTTTATCTTAATGGAAAGTCTAATGTATGAAAATAGCAGGATTATCAGAATTAAAAATAATTTTCAGGATTTTGTGGCGTTGGGTCAATCAGGGTGTGCTTACTTATTTGCAGTAAGCCATCAACGTTTATAATTGCTATTGTTCATTTCAATATATTTCATAGATTGCTCCTCAGAAATATTTTTGAAATTTTCAACCTGCTTCAAATGCCAAATATGAAAATGCTACGGATCGTGCTGCTGGTAGTTTTTGTTACCGGGAGCATCAATTCTTTCAGCCAGAAAAAAGATAAAGATGGATTTATACCATTGTTTGATGGCAAAACGCTTAAAGGATGGGAAGGAGATCCCGTTCACTGGCGGGTGGAAAACGGTACTATCGTGGGTGAAGTGACGGCTGCAACACAAATGAAACAAAACACTTTTCTTATCTGGAGAGGTGGCACCACAACAGATTTTGAATTAAAAGCTTCTTATCGTATCAGCGCTGGCGGTAATAGTGGCATTCAATATAGGAGCGAACAACTGAAAGACCTTCCTTTTGTTTTAAAAGGTTACCAGGCAGATATAGACGGCGCAAACAGGTATACCGGACTGAATTACGAAGAACGCGGACGCGGCTTCTTAGCAGCAAGAGGACAAAAAGTAGTTATTGAAACCGGTCAGAAACCAACTATTACCGCAAGCCTTGGCAGTTCGGATTCGTTGATGACTGTAATTAAAGGAAACGATCAGTGGAATGAATACCATTTAATAGTGAAAGGTAATCACATGCAGCATTATATCAACGGCGTACTGATGAGCGACGCCACAGATAATGATACGGCCATTCAAAAATTCAGCGGGCTTTTAGGCCTTCAGGCGCATGTAACCCCTTCTATGAAAGTGGAATTTAAAAATATTCTGTATAAGAAGTTGTAAGAAGCTGTCAGGTATGAGGTATGGGCTGTTAGTGCGTAAGGGCGTAAAGTCTAATGTTTTTCCTCCTGAAAGCTGATACTTATTGTCTTATTTGTCACCCCTTCGGGGTTTTCTCCTCATACCCCATACCTCATACCTGAAAGTTGGAGTTAACCGTTTGTATCTCATCCTGGGCAATCGTGAACATCCATGGGTATAAAGTGCTTTTACCGGGATCGTAACGGTCAATGTTCTGAGAAATTTTTACAAATACATTCTGGAATACGGTTTCACACTGAATTTTATCTTTGAGGTTTTTATCAATGAAGTTGTGCAGCGTAGCACCGCAGTAATTGTAAAAAAAATGTAGGGCTTTTCTGTTTTTGCCTTTGATCAAAAGAAACAATGTTTCTTCCGTATCATGTGATTGAGATGTATGCACAAATTGTTATTAGAGATTAATTACGTAGATATACCTGGTTTGGATGTAGGTTATACTTTCATTCTCGTATAACCGTAATCTTAATTGTTTATTGTTCTTAGTCGCACTTTATCAATCTGCTCGCCGATCTGCGCGGCCTGTAGTTGTATCAGTCCCCCATGAGATATCCATACTCCTGAGCATTTCTTTAAAGTAAACTTTTCTATTTTCTTGTCCGTAGCTTCTGCATAATATTCATTGTGACCGATCTGGCTGATACGGTACTGAACGGTGTTGTTAAAATAATTGGCGGTAAGGCTGAATAGATATTTCATAAATTAGTTTCATAATAGATTCCAATCCATATGCCGGAACATAAGTCGCTGATTATCTGCACCATCTAACTTTTTAATTTTCCAAAAATGGGAGTCTCGATCTCTTTTAACCACAGAGGAAGCACAGAGGTACCATGGAGGTCCCTCTGTGGTTAAAAGAGATCGACATCTTAATGAAATAATTAAATTCATCCAATCAGGAATATTTGGTAAAATTGATAGGCCTTATAATTATTCAATAAAAATCAACATTGCTCCAATGGATAACTTCAACATCAACCGCAGGCGTTTTCTTCAGGGTGCTGCTGCAACACTGGCTCTTACAACTTTAGGCGCTCATGGTATGGATATTATTAATCCCGCTAAACCCCAAAGGGTAGCTTTGATTGGTACCGGCTGGTATGGTAAAAGCGATTTGTTCCGGCTGATACAGGTGGCTCCTGTTGAAGTAGTAGCGCTTTGCGATGTGGACAAGAACCAGTTAACACAAGCCGCAACACTTGTGAGCCAGCGACAGAAATCAGGTAAAACACCGCGCCTGTATGGTGATTACCGTAAAATGCTAGCCGAAAACCAACTGGATATTGTGCTTGTTGGTACCCCGGATCACTGGCATGCCTTAACAACTATAGATGCCATTAAAGCAGGGGCGCATGTATATGTGCAGAAACCCATCAGTGTTGATGTGCTGGAAGGCGAGGCAATGGTAGCGGCGGCACGTAAGTATAACAAAGTGGTGCAGGTAGGCACACAACGCAAAAGCACACCACACCTCATAGATGCGAAAAAAAATATCGTTGACGCAGGCCTTCTTGGCAAAGTGTCTCACGTGGATATGTGTTGTTATATTCATATGCGCGCAAATGGCAATCCCCCAGTAGCGCCTGTTCCTGATTTCCTGGATTATGACATGTGGACCGGACCTGCTCCTTTAAGACCTTACGACGGAATACCTCACCTTAGGTGGTGGCGTACTTTTAACGAATACGGAAATGGAATTATGGGTGATATGTGCATTCACATGTTTGACACCGTTCGCTGGATACTGAAGCTTGGCTGGCCGAAACGCATCAGCTCAACAGGCGGGATATATGTTCAGAAAGAAGGTAAATCAAATATCGCAGATACCCAGTCGGCACTGTTTGAATATGATGAACTTAACTGTGCCTGGCAGCACCGTACCTGGGGAACGCCTGCTGATCCGGATTATCCATGGTCATTTAAACTTTATGGTGAAAAAGGAACCCTTGAAGCCAGTACCATGATGTACGACTTTGTGCCGGATGGCAAAGGAGAAAAAATTCATAAGGATGTGGTGTATGAAAAGGAAAAGTACCCCGAAGATGTTAAAGAAGATAAGATAGAACTGAATGCCGCACCTGCTACCAGAGGGCATATGCTTGATTTTCTTGCTGCCATTGATAAGAGTAGCCGTCCGGTTGCCGATATCGGTGAAGGGCACATCTCTACAGCAAGTTGCCTCATGGCAAATCTTTCCATGAAAACAGGCCGGCCTGTAGTATATGATCCCGAGAAACGCATTATTACTGGCGATGCGGAGGCTACCGCACTCTTGCAAAGACCGTATCGCCAGCCCTGGAAGCATCCTGATTATAAGAC
>CAXTDO010000395.1:0-1078 GCA_964242315.1 uncultured Flavihumibacter sp. | reverse complement strand
GTTTAAATTATAGTTTTTTTAAACACAGAGGGCGCAGAGGGAGGAAACACAGAGTACACAGAAGGTTTTCTCTGAGCCCTCTGTGTTTAAAAAAAACATTGTGCAGCAAAGGTTTTTTTCAGATTAAACATCCAATTCGTTCACTCCATTTACCATGAAAAAAATCGCTGCATTACTGCTATGTCTTGGATGTATAATAAACATCACAGCACAAAGGCTTGTGATCGGTGGCATTAAAGGTAAAATTGCAGATACCACCGGTAAACAATCCCTGGCCAACGCAACCTTAACAATCATTGGTGCAAAAGATTCTGTTGCTATCATGAATGCACAGGTTAAAAAGGGCGGTAGGTTTGAATTAAGCGGTTTAAAGGAAGGCAGCTATCGCCTTTCCATTTCCTTTCTCGGTTATCGTAACACTATCAAGCCCTTTGCCGTTACAAAAGACAAACCGGTAGCAGATTTCGGCACCATCATAATGAATCGTGAAACCGAAATGCTGCAAGAAGTAATCGTGCAGTTACCACCCATCTCCGTAAAAAAAGATACGATAGAATTTAATGCCGGCAGTTATACCACCAAGCCGAATGCAGTAGTGGAAGACCTTATAAAAAAACTGCCTGGTATGCAGGTTGATAAAGCTGGAACCATTACCGCGCAGGGCGAAAAGGTGGCAAGAGTGCTGGTAGATGGCAAGCGCTTCTTTGCCGATGACCCTAAATTAGCTACCAAAAATCTACCTCCCGATGTGGTAGACAAGATCCAGGTGTTTGATGACCTGAGTGATCAAAGCAAGTTTACCGGGTTTGATGATGGCAATCGCGTAAAGACCATCAATATCATTACTAAAAAAGACAAGCGCAAAGGATACTTTGGCAAAGCCGTTGCAGGTGCAGGAACAGAGGGCACTTATGATAATAGTGTAAACATCCACCGTTTTGAAGGAGACCAGCAAATATCTTTATTAGGACAGGCAAATGATGTTAACAAACAGAACTTTACTTCCCAGGATTTCTTGGGTTCATCGGGTGGGGGCAGAGGAGGTGGCGGTGGCAGGGGTGGCGGCGGAGGTGGAGGA
>CAXTDO010000394.1:0-6206 GCA_964242315.1 uncultured Flavihumibacter sp. | reverse complement strand
GTGTCTGCTTTGGCAGCGACGATGGCCTTGGCGTCAGTCAGAGTCTTTTCGCCCACTGCCGGTTTTTTTGCTGCCAAGAGTTCTTCGTAAACTCTTTCTGTAATGTAGTTGATGCAGGTGGCGCAATCATTACAAGGGCCAGATGTGGTGGGAGTCAAGGAAGTAAAAAACCATTGGGCAAAGTCCCCTGTGTGGAAAAAATTACTGTACTGATAAACGTGTCTTCTTTGAGCATCGCCTTCGGTCACTTCTACCTGTCCTCCTAAGTTATCGGGTTTCAATGTTACTGTATAGATTCGGCGAAGGCAACTGTGAGTAAAGCGAATACATTTTTTACAGCTATCTATTTTTTTACTCTGGGTTACGGGATTAACCTCCGGACGTATAATTAGTAGATGGGCATTTGCGTTGTCTCCCATTAGTAGAATTGGAACCCGTTCTTCTCCCACGTTTGTACTTTGATCCAGTTGAACCAACAAAGGAATCTTTAGTGTTACGGGACAGCCGTTATGTGGAAAGGAGTCTTTTGGAAAAGTAAAACTCACCATATTTCGTATAGTCGGTGACGAGGTGGAACGTACATAAGGAGGAATTGAAAAACGCAAGACAGTATCTCTATCAAGTCTTTTTTTGCCTGACAATACAACATTGACAATGACGGACCTAAATCCGTTAGAAGATTCCGTTTTGACAAAAGGGGCAAGAATGCTGCTATCTTCCTTTAAGGTAATCGTGGGAGCTTCCGGGACTATGGTAAAATGGTGAATGATTATCCTTTGGCTATCTACTGGTTCTTTGACTGTTTTAACAAAGATTTGAAACGATTCATCATTTTGAAGGCAGGTTAACGGTGCTAATTGCACTCGGACTGGATAAAAAACTTCCCTTGATCCCCTTCTTTTGTGCAGAAAACTTATGCCGGGAACCGCCATGCTGTTAATCTGAATGACTGAGTCGACTAGTTTCGGTTTTGAGGAAATATCTCCTGCATTAATGTTAAGTGGAAATGAAATATTCCCACGTTGGCGTCCTGCCAAACTCAATTTTACATTCAAAGTCCTAATTCCATTGTCATTGGTTGTCTCTTTATTGTAAGCCTTGAGTTCCGATGGAGCTACGCTTATGATTTTTATAGTTTGACCGCAGGCGGTAAGCATAGAAATAAATAGTGCCGCAAACAAACATAGTAGCTGTCTCATAATATTTGTTTTAGTTTCTCTTTATTATGCTAAGCTAAATAGGCATCTTAGTACAGATAGCTTTATCAGACAATTCTTGCCTTAGGCGAATGTGAATTTATAAAGTTCGAAGAGCGCTATTATACTAATTACGCTAGTGCCTATACTTAATATACATATAATAACTAAAAAAGCAATGCTATTCATGATGTAGCATGATAAATATTTAAGGATAACAAAAACACTATATAAGTTAAAGCTTAGTCTCGATGAGTCATTTCTGGATGAGGGTCTTAAACGATAAATTCTTTAATGATTCCTCTGAAAACAGACCAAGGGGCTAAAGTGAGTAAAGATCAAGGTATATATTTACTGACTTAGTTGGTGCGAGACCCATGATGCAAGTAAGAAAGAAAATTACATACATTGCAAAGCCTAATGCACTGACAGACATTCACGAGTTGAACAATTTCACATATCTTAGAGTGTAGTCGAGAGTTTGAAAAATAATAGCAGCTTTTAATTAGACACGTCTACAATTTCTCCAGTTGCTGCATTAATGGTGATTTTGAAACCTGGTTTGGGTGGATCTACTCTTGGTGAGCCGGTCAGTATCCAAAACCCTTTAATATATACTTGGATGTAAGGTTTTTGCTTTTCAATATTTTCCTGACCATATGTTTTTACAAGGTATGCTTTAGCGATCAGGCGTGCTGTATTTTTTTTAATAGCGATTGAATCCGGAATGAAGATATGATTGGATGCTAAAACTTTAGAATCCAACGTTTTTGCCAATTCTTTTTTCTGATCGGTATTAGGAACAACAAAATCCATAGGCAGCCATATGGGCCCCCGGGGAACAATGATGCCTCCACCTTCTCCTTCATTGCTATTTGCCGGATCATCAGGGACAGGATCGAGTCCGTCAAAATCGCCCCCGGACCCACCAACGCTTCCGGGAGGATGTCCAGGTCCGGATACTGATGGCGGTCCTGAAGGTGACGGGGGCCCTGAAGGTGGTTGACCAATGACAGGTGGGTGCGGAATGGCAGGTGCAGGAACTCTCCCGTTATTGCCTGGTGGTCCATCATTGCCGGAAGTGGCAGAATGGTGAGGGATAGAGTTTTTAAATATCGGACCGAGCTGTTTGGCAGGATGTGTATTATCCCTTTCACTTTTTCCTTCCCGATCCCTGCACCATTCTTTAATAGCATCCGTGCCGACTTTTGCTGTTTGCCCTGCATTAAAATGCGACTGTAAATTGTATTCTCCAAATTCTTTTGAAGTTCCGATAGTTTCTGCTATTTTTTCAGCTATGCCATTTACACATTCTCCTATTTCACCAGATGAAGTGGCTTCCTCCCATTTCATTTCACATTCTTCTACTTCAGGCGACATGCCTGTTGCAACCGCCACGGGCATCTCTGCAGCACAGAAAACCGTACCTGCCGTAGCTGCACAAGCTGTAATTGTTTTGGATTCGTCATATAGGGTATATCCTTCACAAAATGTTTTTTCTACCTCTTCAAGTGTTTTCTTTGCGAATGAGATGGTAGCAATTGCCATGTCACTTTTGCTAACTTTATTATATACAGAACGAAACCAAAGTACTGAGGAAGGACCGGTTACGCGAACATAAGCATACATTTGTTTGCCTTTCAAATGTACCTTATCTACAAAATAACCGGTACTTGTTGCATAGATTACTGGCATTCCGGAATAAGTGGATAGAAAGCAAAGAAGACAAATAGCAGAAGCAATGCGTCTTTTCATGACAGAACGTTTAGTTTACTAAATGTAAAAACATTTTAATTATCAAATGCTACTAAAAAAGAATTTAAATGCTGTTTTTTATTCATCCGTTGTTTTCGCCGGAACTATTTTGAAATGCCCCGTGATTTCTTGAAATGTCAAGCCGACACCAGGACAATTGACATTCATCAATTTTATAAAATGTAACATTTTCCGCCACTAATTTACAATAGCCTCGATGGTATCTTCTTTTCAAAGGTTCAGCATAAAATTCACAGTACTCGTGCAGGTGCAAATTGTATGCTGCTCGTATGCTGGGTAGTAACATTTCGCTTCACGTACAACAACCAGTATGGTAACGGTGGATCATACACAAGGGTGTAAACTTTGGACCGAAATAAGTTGATTCACCTTATCTACTCAATAGTAAACTACGGACTGAAACAGTGGTAAACTTTGAGGTTCTTCGTCAATTTAGGTGGAAAAGCGTTTTCATTATACGTTTAAGTACATCCACCTAAATTGATGAAGAAGCACTATCACCGTAATATCCAGTTATGCCATACAAGCAAGAAATGTCTCCTTCTGGTATAACCCGTTTGGGGCATAGCCGTTAGGGCAAGGAAATTATTGCTTACATCAGCCCTGAAAGGGCTTTATATAATAGCACAGGGTGCAGCACTAGGGGTTGAAACTGGATTGTACCCAGGCCTGAAAGGCCGAGATGTTGGTTAATCAATAGTATTATTTGTAAATATATTGCCCTTTCAGGGCTGAATCAATTTGCATATTATTTACTGTTGCGTTAATTCAAAGATGTTTGTGGGCACAGTGTAACTGCTATGCCGTTTGAGTAAGAATTTAAAACATTGAAATGTAAGAAGCTGTTATAACCATTTAGGAATTTCCCTAATGCGCCTGATTTTACTCCCTAATCTGCCTGAATAAAAGCCACTCCCGCCAGAATTTGCATGCAGTTAATCACAATTAAATACAACTGTAATGCAAACCATCAATCCATTCGAACTCATTCTTTCCAGGCTCGATCAGTTACAATCAACTGTCAATACCCTGGCTGATAGCAACCAGAAACAAGCTACCACAGATCTAATTAATCCGGAAAGGCTGCTGGATCTGACTGAAGCTGCCCAGGTCGTGCGCAAGCCGGTGGGCACCGTTCGGTATTATATCCATCACCGGAATCTTCCTGCCATGAAGGTGGGCAAAAGTTACCTGATCAAATTACAGGCGCTTTTAGATTGGGTCAATGAATTTAACAAGAAGGAACCGGTTAAGAATGTCTCTGATCCTATGCTAGAGAACAGAAAAAGATACGGAAAGCATTAACTCTTTTTCATACTTATCTATAATCCTTTAACCATATCCGGCAAGTGCAACTATAGCACACCGATAAGAAAAGTGAATTTCACTATGAGCAAGGTTGATAAAAAGCTGGAGTACTTCAGACTGGAGAAATATTTAACAGGACAATTTCATTTCCGCCTGAATGAGATCACCGGTTCCATTGAATTTAAAAAGCAGTTTGATAACCAGTGGCAGGAGCTCAATGAGTTCAATATCTACAGGCAACTGAAGCTGGAAGGTTTTACCGCTAACCTCAATGAACTCATTTATTTACTTAAGTCGGATTATGTGGACAGGTATAATCCGTTTCTGACTTATTTCGAAAGTTTACCGGTATGGAATGCAGAAAACGAAGATCACATCAGTAAACTATGCAGCCATGTGAAAGTCAGGAACGCAGAACGGTTTGAAAGGCATTTTAAAAAATGGATGGTCAGAACCATCAAGTGCGCCCTTGAAGATCAGTATGCAAATAAAAATGCGATCATTCTGGTGCATGAAGAACAGGATTCCGGCAAAACCACCTTTATCCGGTTCCTGTACCCTCCGGCTTTAAAGAACTACATGGCTGAAAACATTTCCTTTGACAAGGATAGCCTCATTGCCCTGATTGAGAACCTGATCATTAACCTGGATGAACTGGCCACCTTTTCCAAGGTGGAGATCAACACCTTAAAAAGCATTCTCAGTAAAACATTCATCAAGGAACGCCATCCTTTTGAGCGAAAGGCAAAAAAGTTGCCGAGGCGGGCAAGTTTCATTGGTTCTACTAATCTTAGCGAATTTTTAAATGATCCTACCGGTAATGTAAGATGGATACCTTTTGAAATATCCGGCATCAACTGGAACTATTCCAAAGTAATAAACATTGATGACGTCTGGGCACAGGCTTACGCTTTATACAAAGCCGGTTTTGCCTGTGATGTGACAGCGCAGGAGGTAAAAGAAAATGAAGAAGAGAACCGGCAATTCACAGTGGTGAGTCTGGAAATGGAGTTGCTGATGAAATATTACACTCCTGGCACAAAAGAAAATCATGACCTGTTCCGGACAACAGGAGAAATAGAGATAGGCCTTAAGGAAGCGACAAACGGGATGATCAGGATTTCAAACAACCAGTTGGGAAAGGCACTCAGGATGCTTGGTTTTAAAAGGGATAACCGTTACCAGAAAGGTAAAGAGTACCCAATCAAGGCCTACTATCTAGAGTTTCGGGATGAAACATGAGAACACAGCTTACTTATCTTACTTATTTGCTGGAAAGCGCTACTAGCAAGCCTTTTAATAAGTAAGAGGAATCTTACTTCAAGTTACTTATATCTTACTTCTTTACTTGCATTTTTTATTTCACCCGCCAAATAAGTAAGCAAGTAAGCTTAAGTAAGTTACTTTTTTAGTTTCTTATTATTTACACTTTCAAAAATATTAAAGATGGATTCCTATAATTTTTCCTGCAGCCAGGCAAGGCAGATAGACATAATAGAGTACCTGGAAAAACTTGGTTTCGGAGCGCACCGGATTACAAACAATGACTACTGGTACCTCTCACCATTAAGAGATGAAAAAGAACCTTCCTTTAAAGTAAACCGGAAGCTGAATGTATGGTACGATTACGCTTTGGGAAAAGGTGGTAATATTATTGACTTCGGCATTTTGTGTCACAAATGTTCTGTCAAAGAATTGCTGGAGAAGCTGCGAACCAGCTCCTTTACCCAACAACAAATGATTGCTGTTTCAAAGCCAGAAAATGATGATGGTAAAAACCTGATCAATGTACTTGGTACATATGAGATCACTGATTACCGGCTTTGTAATTATTTAAGCCAAAGAAAGATTCCGGTTGAAGTGGCTGAAAAGTATTGCAGAGAGATACGGTATAAGCTATACGGGAAAGTTTATGCAGCCATTGGT
>CAXTDO010000393.1:0-6219 GCA_964242315.1 uncultured Flavihumibacter sp. | reverse complement strand
GTGCTACCGTTACCCGTGCGGCCGTTTCGAGGTCGGCATCTTTCAATTTTTCCGATATAGGATCAGAGACAGGATAGGGAGTATCAAAGAAATCAAGGATGCGGTCGCCGGCTGATTTTACGTCTTCTGCTGTTACCGATTCATACTGCGATACAATTTCATGCGCTTCACATTGAATGATATGTGCGCCAAAATGAGCAGTGATCATGGTGGAATCGGTGTGCATGTCTAACATGGCTTCAATAGGATGACCGATATGTCCTATCCTCGATGTTTTCAGATCGTGCAGCACGCATGCAATGCGGCAGTATTCTGCTATCCCTTCTTCCGTTTTGGGATCATCATATAGGGTGCCAATGATCATATCCGGAACAGGCTTTCCCATTCTTATAGCAACGCCTGCAAATTCAGGCAGCGAACAAATGTCATCGTTATACAATTGCTGCTGGGTAGAGGCATTGGCATAATCCATGGCCTGCGCCGGCTGTAATGCTACCAGCACAATAGGAACGTCTATGCTTTTTATAATGATGCCAAATGTGCTGGAGGTAGCATAAGTGAGCATGTCGCAGAAGATAAGATCGAGGTTGGCAGCTTTCAGTGCAGGCACTAAGTCATAGGCACTTTGTACGTTATCAACCAGGCCAAAGTCAACTACGGCCACATTGTTCTTTTGCAGCTTTTCAAGAAACACTTTTTGTTTTTCATTCAATGCTTCCAGCAGACCTTCAAATTGATCCCAGTATTTATAATAACCTACACCAAAAACCCCGATCCTTGGAATGGTTTGTTTTCTCCGAACAATATGTGGCTGTTCAATTGTAGCGGATTCTTTTACTAATGCTTCCATTTAAAACACTTTAATTATATAAATTTTATTTAACGCACTAAGATGTACCCTGAAAAACGCTATCTGCACTGTCATGGTCTATTGAACGTATCTTGGGAATACCAACGATTAACAATATAAAAGCTATGGGGTACATTACTCCTGAGATGATCCAGATAGGATTGTAAGAATAACTTTGAACGATCCATCCTATCATAGGATTGATGATAAGCGCCGAAACAGCGCCTGCCGTACCTGACAATCCCACCACTGTTGACGTGCCGTTGGCTCCGAAAATATCGGCAATGGATGTGATATAATTGGTAATCCAGAAGCCATGTGCAAACATAATTATAGCCATAAGCGCCACGGCCATTTCTACAGTGGAAACAAAAGCAATAAAAGGAGCACTGATGGTAAGGGCTGCGGCAACACCCATCACTATCTTACGGGCACGATCAACCGGGAAGCCGGTCTTTATCAGGCGGTCTGAAAGCCATCCTCCAATGATGTTAGAAAGTCCCATTGCAAGGAATGGGATCCAGAAGAGCTTACCTATACGTTCAAAAGGAATATGCCTTTGGACATTCAGGTATTTCGGGGTCCAGAACATGATGAAATACAACACCGGATCGAGCAGGAACCTGATGAGAATAAAAACAATTGCAGACTTGTTACTCAATATAGACAGAAGAGAGATACCCGGTTTGCTATTCAATTGCCGGGTGGCACCGTTACGGCTCCTTGTTCCCCACGGTATGCACAACCATACAATTACCCAAACAATCCCTATGAATCCAGGAACCGCAAAGCTCCATCTCCATCCATATTTTGATGATATAAATGTTGTTAAAGGCGGAGCTATCACTGCTCCAATTGCAGAACCACCGATGGCTATGCCATTTGCCAGTGCCCTGCGCTTCTCATCAAACCACAGGTATACTGTTTTTGCGGAACCGGGAAAACACCCGCCCTCTCCTATCCCTAATAAAAAACGAAATACTATGAGCTGATAAAAACTGCTCATGACGCCGTGCAGGCAGCTTGCTACAGACCAGATGCCCACCGCAAAAGCCAGTCCTTTGCGGCTGCCGATTCTATCCATTAAAAGTCCGCCCAATGTGAACATTAATGCATAGCTTATTAAAAAACTTGTATTAACAAAACCATACTGAACATCCGTAAAATTAAATTCGGACTGAATCTTAATGACAGTCATAGACAATACCTGCCTGTCGAGAAAGCTTAAGCCGGTAGCAACAAAAAGCAGCAGTAATATGATCCGGGGAATATATTTTTTTATCATACAGCTTAACGCACTAAGTAATCGCTTCCAAACTTAAAGTATATTTTGATATTTGCAAAACAAAATACAGGACATTGTTTATAATAGTTTTTTTTAAACACAGAGAACGCAGAGGAAGGAAACACAGAGAAACACAGAGGCCCTCTGCGCTTCTCTTTGTTTCCTTCTTCTGCGTTCTCTGTGTTTAAAAAAAACTCACAACACATCGTACATCAAATTAAGATAGATTTGCATCTACGCTTAATAGAGTATAGATGAAGTCGAAATTCATTAATCTCAGTGATGCTATCATTGAAAAAATAAAGTCGGGCGAGTTGTTACCGGGTGATAAGATTCCATCAGAGAATGAGTTAATCAAGAAGTATGGCATAAGTAATACCACCGCACGAAAAGTTTTGCTGGAAATAGAGTCGAAAGGATGGGGCAGAAGAATAAAAGGCAAAGGAACTTTTGTGCTCAACCGTACTCATGAACACCGGCTTATAAGAACATTGGGGTCTATTGAAGCAACACGTCGCGGGTTTGATGATTACTTGCAGGCGGAAGGCTTTACGCCGAAAAATATTATCCTGGAAAAAACAATTTTAAAAGACGGAGTGTCTTCTGAA
Organism: uncultured Flavihumibacter sp.; assembly: GCA_964242315.1. GTDB lineage: Bacteria > Bacteroidota > Bacteroidia > Chitinophagales > Chitinophagaceae > JADCRZ01. The sequence continues at coordinate 3,476 of CAXTDO010000393.1, read as the reverse complement.
ATAGGTGGTAAGCATTTTATTATCCAGGGGCCTGTTTTGAAAATACACCAGCTACGGTATGCCGATGAAGACCTCATGAAAGATGAGCTAAGATTTATTTCGCTGACCTTATGTGCAAAAATAGACAGGTTACCTACAGAGGTTTCCTATTTTAAAATATACGAGAATAGTTACCAGTTAACGATCACCGATGTAAGGCAAACATTAAGTGTTGATATATTCACGCCTGAAACAAAGGGTAATAACTTCGAGTCTAAATTATCTATTCCGGTTTTTATCCTTGACAGTGTTGTGTTGTGCAAGCCTGAACAGGTGGTTGAAATTGAAAGATCTTATTACCGGGGTGATAAGTATAAGTTTTCCGTAATAGTCAATCATATCAACAACGATCATCCTGAAAGCAACACAAAAACAAAGGTCAGGAATAAAACGGGATAATTATTTTTCTGGTATTATGCCTGGAATGTTGCGGACACTCCATGATCTGCAAATTTTTCCGCTTTTGAGATTCCTATAAACTGAAGAAAGTCGGTATCCATTTCCATCATGTTCATAACGTAAGAAAAAGTCATTCCATGATTTTTTACATACGAAAGGATTTGTTCTACAAATTCTCTTTTGGCTGATGGATACTGGTCAGATAACATTTTAAGTTTATCAGGCGGAAAGTTAAACTGTCTGGCCAGGTCATTTAATTCATGAAGTTGCATAAGAAGGATTTTAGAATATCAATTGCACGTTTTGGTTTGTCACTTAATGTATTTCCAATACCATGCTAGTTTTTCATTTGCAAAATAGGTTACTTATCAATCGAAGGTGCAAAAGCCCTGGTTAAGTTTTCCACAGTTTGTAACCAAAGCAATATCTCTTTCGCTGGGGAACTTTATTCTCAGGTTTAAAAAGTAGCAACGAAATTTTCGTAATAATTTTAAATCCTGAAAATCCTGCTCAGATGATGAAATTTATCGATTCAATATGTCCGTCGAAATCTCTGTTAGCCCTCACATGAACTTCGCTTTTATGGTACACCAATGAAAAAGGCGGTACACTGTCGGTTAGCCAAACGTTGCCACCGATTATGGAATCCCGCCCTATAACCGTTTTGCCACCAAGGATAGTGGTGCCTGAATAGATGACCACGTTATCTTCAATAGTTGGATGCCGTTTTTTATTTGCTTCCGATTTAGCAACGCTTAAAGCGCCCAGGGTAACTCCCTGATAAATTTTTACATTATCGCCTAAAATAGATGTTTCGCCAATTACCACACCGGTGCCATGATCGATAAAAAAGCCCGAGCCGATCTTTGCACCGGGGTGAATATCAATCCCAGTAACACTATGTGCATGTTCTGAGATGAGCCGCGGCAGAATCGGTATTTTCATTTTATACAGTTCGTGTGAAAATCTGTAGGCTGTAATGGCATAAAATCCCGGATAGGTGGCCATCACTTCTTCGATACAATGAGCAGCCGGATCGAATGCAAGGATAGTCTGGGCATCCCGTTGTAATTCTTTGAAAATAACTGGTGTAGTATTGAAAAAACTTTTAATGATATCATCTACAGAATAGATAGCAGGTTCAAGGTGCTGGAGCAACTCACGTAATTGCAAATCGAGCTTTCGGATTTGCAGGTCGCTGAACAGATCATCGGCTGTCATAGGAAAAAGTAGATCTACCAGGCCGTTGATCCATTCCTGCGCTTTACGTTTCGAGGGTACCGGCCGCATCTCCGTTCTAAACTCATCATGTATCTGCCTTAACAAATGCTGCACTCCTGCTTTATCTTTTTTAACGCTCATATCTGTAAATTCTTAGTCAAATAAATCGGACGATAGATAACGGTCACCGCGGTCGCAGATAATACACACTATCACTCCTGAGGACAGTTCGTTCGCCAGTTCTACCGCAGCACTAACGGAGCCTCCGCTGCTCATACCGGCGAATATCGCTTCTTCCCTGGCCAGGCGTTTCGTCATAATCCGGGCATCTTTTTCATCTACTTCCATTACACGATCAACTCTTTTGCCGTCAAAAATTTTCGGAATGTAAGGCTCGGGCCATTTGCGGATGCCGGGTATGTGCGATCCGTCAGTAGGCTGGCAGCCGACGATCTGTATATCAGGATTTTGTTCCTTTAAATATGTAGAAACACCCATGATAGTGCCCGTTGTGCCCATGGATGAAACGAAATGGGTAACAGCACCGGCTGTATCTCTCCAGATTTCGGGACCTGTAGTTCTATAATGCTCTCTTACATTATCTGGATTAGCGAATTGATTCAGCATCAGGTATCCTCCACCTCTAACCAGCTCATTGGCGTGGTCAATAGCGCCTTCCATGGCTCTTTTACGGGAAGTGAGTATCACTTTTGCGCCAAAGGCCTGCATTGCCAAAACCCTCTCCCGTGTTGCATCTTCAGGCATTACCAGTTCGATCTCCACTTTAAACAGGCTGGCAATCATCGCGAGGGCAATGCCCGTATTACCGCTTGTAGCTTCCACTAATTTAATTCCGTCTTTCAGTTCTCCCCTGTCGATAGCTCCCCTTATCATGCCGTAAGCGGCGCGGTCCTTTACACTGCCGCCGGGGTTGTTGCCCTCCAATTTAGCATATACCGTAACGCCCTCTTTATTTATTACGTGCTTTAATTCAACCATTGGTGTATTCCCTACCAGATCCAGAATGCCGGCCATAATCGATTTTTGTAATTAATATTTAAAAGTAGAGACTGTTTCTTAACAGGCATCGTGTTACAGGGTTAATTAAAAGTTTAATTAGTTCCTGTGATTGTCTAACCCACATTCTAACTGTAATTCCTGCGAATTGTTCACTATTTCCCGGAATTGATGTAAGAAGCGTTTCTGATTTTGATAACCACCTTTTTCACGGGTTCGTAGCTGTCAACCCTGATACCGGGGCGGTGCAAATCCTCGGGGAAAAAAATAAAAAATGTGTCAGGCTGAAAAAAATGTAATCTGCCTTCTGCAGTGTAAAAACTGATGTCCTGTGTTTCATCGTACTCGCGGGTAACAGTAGCGCTTGCCGGGGTAGTGATGCCGATTCTTTCTTTGCCTTTTATAACGTATTGAATATCGTTATACCGGCGGTGCGACTCCCAGGCAGTTTTATCAAAATCCATGTTAGGGGCTTCGGCAACTGTTGCGTATACATTATCTCCATCAATCGCGTATTTTCCTGCCTGGAGGCTTTCAAAGTCCTGGTCTTTTAAAAATGCAAACGCCTGATCCCACACGGACTTGTTTGCATGATCTTGCTTATGACATTCTGAGATGTTGGTGGTGGCATCGGCATTTAGTTCCAGGCCATTTTTCCAGGCGGCTGACTGGAACCATTCTTCGGCATTATTTAGAGACATTTTTTATTTGTTTTATTATACCTCCAAATGTAAGCTTGTTTCCGGTTTTTTTAACCACGGAGGAAAAGCCGAGGTAGCACGGAGGTCCACGGAGGAAGC
>CAXTDO010000392.1:0-6232 GCA_964242315.1 uncultured Flavihumibacter sp. | reverse complement strand
GCACAACACGTTGCTGTTTTTGCCCGGCCTCAAGTTTAAGAGGAAATTCATCAGTTGCCAGCGGCTGGCCAATTTGCTTTTTATGGTATACTTTAAGGCGTAACTTATAATTACCCGGATCATGTACGCGGGTAGTCAGGTTAAACCGCACCAGGTTATCTTCTACAATACTTACCACTCCTACTCTTGAGCGAAGGCGGTTTCGTTCCACCACTTCCAGCCACACACTGCGAACTGCACCTGAATAAGTTTGATACCAGATGCCTCCTCTTTTATAAACGAAACTTTCCTGCTTACCACGGGGGGTATCTGCATCCATGTTATCTGCAATGCGCACGGTAAGCCGGTTTACAGGCTGAAGGGTTTCTTCACTTAGTTCATAGGAGAAGGAGGTATATTCTCCAATATGTACTTCATTACCTTCAATGGTACTTAACGGATGGCCATTGAGCCATACCTGCGTTTCGTATCCGCATGCACCAAAAGTTATCTGAAGCATAGTGCTTGCCGCATCAGTTTTATCTTTGCGTTCGGGCAACGGAAAATCCCGCTCATACCAGGCAACTACTTTATCATGCCAGGTATTACCGGCAAGTTCTCCCTTGGCTTTTGCCATATGTTCTTCAATAGAACCGGGCCAATGGGCCGTATCTTCGTATGAATGGCCTAAATACCAGCTTTGCTGCAGGCCATTGTCTTCCAGGTCAACAGCAAACCTCCATTCGCCATCCAGCAACTCATAACTGTTGGGCCTAAGAACGGCCCGCGGCAACGGATTTGCCATAATATCTTCGGTGCCTGTTTCTTCCGTGCTTAAAGACAATCCGTAGTTAGGATGAATGATTTCCATGCTTTCAAATTTTTGATAAATCTATAACGTTGTAATTTATAATTTATGTTAAAGAATAGGTGTGAGGCAATGATTAATGATTCACCGGGCTGCCTGTTTCAGCAAATCATCATAAACCTGCCTGGCTTGCTTATAGGCCGATTCGGCCGCAGGTAGCTCTTCTTTCCTGATCCTGGATTGCTTCATTTGCCAGCATTGATCTACGGCTTTCCGGCACCATTCCACGCTCTTTTTTACCAGGACCGGCTTGCCGGCGACTTTCACAAAGAATGGGTTGGTATGAGAACTGGGATATACACGTATGGCCATCCAGGCAGCATCTTTAAGCTGATAGTTAAAGCTTACATGCGTCATTGAGCCGTCTGCAACAATATGAACCGTGTCAACCGGCACACCGTTAACAATGAGTTCTACAGGCACTTTCCTCGTAGTTCCAAGCCGGGCGTGTTCCAGGTGCCAGTACGGTTGCTGGTCCAGTGGCCTTTTAGCTATTTCCGCTCCCGCTTCCGTTTGTTTTTCAGGAAGCAATGCTGCTATATCGGCAGTGATTTTTACTTTTTGAAGCCCAGCAAGATTTAATTCACTATTCACAGCCGTCGATTCAATCCCGTTTAATTTAAAATTGATGATGTGGGAGCCGCCTTCGGAAACATAGCTTCTTCCACTTTTGATGGCATCGGTATAGCTTTCGTAATTCAAGGCACCATCGGGTTTAAAATAGCTTCGCGCCATGCCAACCCTTTCATCGAAGATGCAGGGAAAATCTGTTTCGCCGCTGACAGGGATTTTAAATCCGCAATTCAGTGTATGGTACCACATATTCAATTCCCATGACGCGGGCGTATCACCGGCACTATAAAAATCCACTGCTTTAAGGGCGGAGGTAACGATATACTCGTTGGCGCCTATACCATCCATTTTAGGCATTACATAGTTGGGCAATGCTTTGGTAGGTGTTACCGGTTGAAGGCCCCAGCCCGAGTGTGCGTAACCTACTACCGCATTCTGTGCTTTGGCCCATCGCAGAACAGGCAGTGTCCAGCTTGGCCAGTCTTCAATTTCTTTTGTGCCGGGATAATCATCTTCTTTTAACCGGAGCAATACAATATGCCCTGCGTGTGAGGACGGGAAGCCTGACACCTCCACATCGTACCGCATCACATTCCTGTTGGTAGAAAGCGGGTCTGACTTACCGGTAAAATTTTCTTTTTGATGATACCAGCCCGGTCCCCATGACAATACCGCCGCAACGTTCAGGTCCTCCCCTTGTACCTGCCGCCACATATCCAACGGTGTTACCCCTTCTTCCGGACTTTCATAATGACTGCAACCTGCTGCATGTACGTGATGATCTGCACTGTACCAGCCAAGGGCAGACATATTGATCCATCTCTTAAGTGTAAAAGGAACTTCTACCGAATCCACGCCCGATGGCACCACCAGTAATCTTGTTTGAGTAAGGTATTCCGGCCCACGGGTAACCGTTACATGATAAGTGCCTGGTGGAAGGTCAATGTGTTCACCATCTTTTCTATATACCTGCGGTTGAAAAAAGAAATCAGGATATTCGTCATAGGCTGCTACGCGCCGGGAGGGAAGCGGGTAAATGCCTTTCAATTTTTTATCGGGCATATTGTATTCCGTCTGCGCCAGGGTAATTCTGTAATCTGCTGTGGAAAGGTTTTGCATGGTATCATTCAGCAGGCGTTCGATGCCGTCCGTTATGGTGAAAGAAGCCATTGCCGGTTTGCCGTCGTTATCTGTAACTTTCAGGATAACCTTCACGGGCTTACTGATGTTGAATAAGATACTGATGGCATTGCGGAAGCCGATATCCTGGGTTCCCTGTCCGATGTTAAAGCTGATGGCAGCTTCCCGCATGCCTGCATCCTTACTGTAAATCTGAAGCACGGCATATTCCAATTTTAATCCGGAAAGCTGTGCCTGCAATGGCCTGTTATGGTACATGCTCACTTCCAGAAAACGGTTATCAACCTGCCCCCTGGTAAGCACATTTTCGGGTCTTACCCTTGCATCGAAAGAAGAGCCGATGATGGCAGGTTGTGCGTTAGGACTGGCCACCTCAAGAGCCGCATTTATACCGGCATCATTGTTTACTTTAACCAGAAAGCTGCTCCAGCCATCTTTTATCAGCACCGCTTTTGCCGGCCCCCTGGATACTTTTACCCTTGCTTCAGGATTGATGTCAACTATTGCCAGGCAGTACGGATCGAGTATCTGCTGGATTGCTGCTATTGTCTCAGACCCGTGTTTTTTTTGCTGTAATGCTTTTAAAGCTGCCACGTCTTTTGCAGATAATGAGCTTCCTAAAAATACCAAAGCTTCCTGGAGGCGCAAAACCTGCGAGAGTAAGGGCTGTGCTTCCAGGTCTTTAACAGTAGTTGGAGCCGGCATGGAATGACCTTCATGCTGCGCCGATAACAACAGCGACGGAAAGGAAAGCAATAAGAATAAAAAGATTTTTTTCATAACAAGACTTCGTGCGGCAAGATAGGTGTTTATCAGGTATGGGGTATGAGGTATGAGGTTAAAATCCCGAAGGGGTGAAATGATTATAGAAACATCAAACATAAAGCGCGAACCCTGAAAGGGTGGCATATAGTGTCTTTAAATTTGAAGAAGAATGTCACCCCTTCGGGGTTACACCCACACCTCATACCCCATACCTCGCACCTGGCTCCCATTGCAATCTCCTACTAATTTATTATGTTACATTGATAACGCTACATCATTTTTGAACCGATTCAGGCAAATATTGAAAATTTCTGTAATAAGCCTGCTGCTGCTGGCGGCTTCGCTGGCAACGTTTCATTTTTGGCTGATTGCACATGCAAAAAATATACTGGCAGAAATTGTGCGCGTACAATCGAAAGGCAGGTACCGGCTGGAAGTGCAAAAAGTTAAATATGATTATCTGAAACTGAGGCTCGAGTTACAGCAGCCTGTTTTTACCAACATTGATACCAGTAATGCCGGTGATAAGTTCGAAATGCATGCGCAGAATATATCCCTTGAACTGGAAAAGCTATGGCCGCTGATTTCAGGCAGGCATCTGCTTATAGACTCTATTTTAATGAATGCACCCATACTCAGTTTGCTCCATCAAAAAAAAAGCGGCAATCTTTTACAAAAAACACCATTCAGCCTGTCCGTTGAAATGGAAAAATTATATCAATCCATTCAATCGGTTCTTACCACTCTTAAAGTAGGCAATTTTCGAATTAATGAAGGCATGTTCATTTTAAATAACAGTGCACGAAAAGATGCACCACCACTCCAGATAAAAAATATCAACTTTTATATAAAGGGATTTAATATCAATTCAGCAACAATCTCGCAACATCCCAATTCCTACACAGAAGACATCCAACTGCGAATAGCAGGACAAACGGTACATTTTCCCGATGGCGATAAGTCAATACGGTTCAGCTCTTTTCTTTTCGTGGCTAACAAGGGCAATGTGGAAGTGGACAGTTGCAGTATTTCAGGCGGTGACAACGATAGTACCAAGGCCAGTTTCAACCTGTTTGCAGAAAAAATGCGGATCAAAAATGTATACCTCGCGGTGAATGACTCAACCGATTATAACAGGATCGACTCCTTATTTTTCACCAAACCCACCGTATCGTTTTTCCTTCAGATCAAAGCTGCAAAAGATAGCTCGGCCACCATTGCCACGGCGATAAGAAAAATAACATCAGCAGCTTTCGGCAGGTTACTGGTAAGGTATGTAAGCATCAATAATGTTGACTTCGATATCGAAGTGGAAAGAAAAGAAAAACTAAGCACTTTCAATTTTGTTCAGGACAGCCTGGTAATTTCCAATCTTGGGGTAGGGTTATTTCCATCCATGCCGCTTAGCGCCTCCAGCATACGATTTGGGGTAAAAGAATTTGTTGACTATTTCAGAGACAGCACCTACCTGGTTCACTTCGATAGCGTGCGAATCAATAACGACCAGTTCTCTTTATTCAATATCAATATAGAATCAACCGCAAGGGTGAAAAAAGGACATCAGAAAATATATATTCCCATCCTGCAGATAGAAGGCATCGACTGGTTTCAATTGATATCTCAAAAAAAACTGATTGCATCAGACTTCACACTACATGATCCATTTATTTCTATTACCGCAGCAGGCAATTCCAAAAACAAGTCTTTTAAAAAGAACAGTAGTGTTGACCGTTTGTTGCGACAGATGCTGGTACTGAAAAATATTACTGTTATAAATGGCGCTGTTAATTATGTGTCTTCAGGTGACGAACAGGTAAAAGTTAAAAACATTAATACATTTTTAGTACCCGGCCTTTCAACAGGAACCACTCTTGCTTCTGTACAGAAAATGGTTCGCAATTTTAATACGGGAGAATTGATCTACCGGAAAAACGGGTGGGAAATGACCGCTACACATCTCATTTATGGAGAACATAATAGTATTACTGCTGCGGGCCTTGAACTGACGAACAGCTTACAAAACCTGCGAATCAAAACCAATAATGTGAGCCTTGCGCAGTTATCAGGTGAAGCCAAACCCAATACATTGGAAATAAAAAAACTGAGCTGGCAAAACGCAACTATTGTAATGGGTCTTTCAAAAAAACAACCTGCAAACACGCGCTCACTGCTTTTAATTGGCGCATTGGATGGCGGACCAACATCATTAAAACTTTATGCCAAAAAGGCAAATATAGAAGCAAGGATTGCTACCTTGAAAACAGGCGGTATCGTTGTAGAAGATGGTAAGTTGAAAGAACTGCATAATTCTTTTACCGAAGGAAGCACTTTTAACATATCTGCCGACCAAAGTACATTCAGTACCGGAAAATTTATCATTAAAGACAAGCTGGCTTCAACCGTTTCATCTGTTACAGCAAGCTTTCCCATTGGTGATAGATCTGTTGTTGTAGCCATCCCCCAGATTGACTTTCAAATGGATGTTGAGCAATCGCTGTTAAATACTTTGGATATCGGCTGGCTTAAGATATTACAACCGAAGATTGATATCAGGCCCAATCCTGCCTTTGTAACCGGTTTGAAAAAACAAAACCCTTTCCCGGAAGTTAACCTTAGAAACATAGAAATAACGGACCCCATTGTTTCTTTTCAAAATGATAATGAAAGAAAAAGTTTTCAACTGAAATGGGGCAGCTCAAACATTTTTGCCGCAGCAATAAACACAATTGATAATGGCCGGCAACTCGCTTTAAAAGATTTGCAGGTTCAGTCGAAAAATGTCAGTTTGAACAAAACAGATTCTTTACGCATTTTTTCTTCGGATGTTACAGCGGTGGCCAGGATATTTAATTTGTATTCAGGTGCTACCACAGGCAATAGCAACTGGCAAGTGATAGATGGTAGCAT